>CAYYZT010000080.1:0-11078 GCA_964476015.1 uncultured Chitinophaga sp. | reverse complement strand
AAAAGTATCGTATTTTTGTGCAATCCCAGCGAGTGGGAAGTTTATCTTAAGCAATTGACGTACCGATGGATAAAATATTGTTGAGTCTATTTTTTGCAGTTACCCTAAGCACCGCATACGGTCAAGGCTTTACCAAGGCCGATACCCTGCGCGGCATGCTTACCCCCTTGCGCACTTGCTACGATGTGGTGTATTATGACTTGGACGTGAAGGTGGATATTGACAATAAGCGCCTCTCCGGCTCCAACCTTTTTACGTTCAAGGCTACGGAAAACTTCAGCCGCCTACAGTTTGATTTGTTTGATAACATGCAGGTGGACTCGGTGGTTTACAAGGGTAGCAAACTGCCTTTCACGCGTGAGTTTCATGCCGTGTTCGTTGATTTTGCCACGCCGGTGGCCCGCAATGCGGTGGAGAGTTTCAAGGTGTATTATCAAGGTACGCCCATTGCCGCCAAAATGCCGCCTTGGGACGGTGGCCTAGTATGGCGCACCGACAAAAACGACGATCCGTTTGTGGGCGTGGCTTGCGAAGGCATCGGTGCCAGCCTGTGGTGGCCCAATAAAGACCACTTGAGCGACGAGCCGGACAGTATGATGATAAGGGTAACGGTGCCGAAGGGACTTACCAATGTTTCCAACGGTAGGCTGCGCAATACCGTACAAGTGGATACCGCTTGGACACGTTTCGATTGGTTCGTTTCAAACCCCATCAACAACTACAACGTAACCATCAACATTGCCAAGTATGCCCACTTTAGCGATGTACACGTCGGCAAAAACGGTGATACACTAGATTTGGACTATTATGTGCTGCCGTATAATCTCGATAAGGCCAAACAACACTTCGCCCAAGTTAAACCGATGATGAAGTGTTTTGAGGAATACATGGGCCCTTACCCGTTTTACGAGGACGGCTATAAACTGGTGGAAACGCCTTACTTGGGCATGGAGCACCAAAGTGCCATTGCCTACGGCAACAATTACAGGCACGGTTACAATGGTACCGATTACTCGCGCATCGGGCTGAAGTTCGATTATATCATCATTCACGAAACCGGACACGAGTGGTGGGGCAACCACGTAAGTATGGCCGATATTGCGGATATGTGGATTCATGAAGGTTTTTGCACTTACTCCGAAGCTATTTATGTGGAATGCTTGTTTGGCTACGATACGGCTTTGGCTTACATCAACGCCAAAAAACCGGGCATTGACAACGAGGAGCCTATCATCGGCCAATACCATGTAAACCACGAAGGGGCCAGCGATATGTACAACAAAGGCATGTTGATGCTCAACACACTGCGCCATGTAATCAACAACGACCAATTGTGGTGGGAAATCATCAGGGGCATACAAAAGGAATTTGGCATGAAAACCACTTCTACCGAGGAAATAGTGACTTATATCGGTAAGCGGGCCAATCAAGATTTGCGGTATTTCTTCGATCAATATTTAGATTATCCCAACATACCGGAATTTGAATATCAGATTTTAAAGAAAAAAAAGCAATTGACATTGCGCTATCGCTGGGTAACCAATGTAAAAGACTTCCATATGCCGGTTAAGGTGTTGGTAGCCCCTAATAAGTATGAGTTTATCTACCCCACTGCCCAGTGGCAGGAAACGGTAATAGATTTAAAGAAAAGTACTGATTTTAAGGTAGCCGAAGACTTGTTTTACATCAATGTGGTAGAAGTGCAATAAAGGGTGTTGCCGATGCGCCACAATTTGGGCGGCTTCCACAATTTGATATCTATGTGAAAGCTGCGTTATTACTGGTTTTCACGCCATGGCACGGTTTTTCCGAGGCCAAATGGCATGAAAAAGTGGTTTAAAGATACCTATAACATCCTCAAGGAGGCAGCTATACGGTGGAATAAGGACGATGCCTTTGAACTGAGCGCAACCATTGCGTATTACGCCATATTTTCCATTCCGGCATTGTTGGTAATCGTGGTTACGGTAGTGGGCTGGTTTTTTGGCCCAGAGGCTATCCGGGGCCAAATTGCAGGACAAATCGAAAACTTAGTAGGTGCCGATGCGGCGCAAACCGTACAGGATGCCATTGTCGCCTCCAGCCAATTCGATGGTAAATGGTATGCCATTATTATCAGTATTGCCACCTTGCTCTTCGGTGCCACGGGTGTGTTTTTTCAATTGCAAAAATCGTTGAATCGCGTGTGGGGCTTAGAGCCGCGCCCAAAGCGCGCTTTCGTGAAAATGATTGTGGACCGCGCCACAGGCCTAGGGGTTATTCTTATCATTGGTTTCTTGTTGTTGATTTCTTTGGTATTGACTTCAGTGTTAACTGTCCTAAGCGAATGGATGATGCAGTTTTTGCCCGAGTTTATGACGGTAGTGTTCTTCGTGCTCGATTTCGCAATATCGTTCTCGGTAATCATGGTGCTGTTTGCCCTTATTTTCAAACTGTTGCCCGATGCCCGTATCCGTTGGAAAACGGTGTGGACGGGCGCGGCCCTTACCACCTTATTGTTCCTTATAGGTAAGTTTTTGCTGGGCCTATATTTTGGTTACTCCGACCCCGCATCGGCCTATGGGGCGGCAGGTTCCGTGGTATTGCTGCTGTTGTGGATTAACTATTCTTGTTTGATAGTAATATACGGTGCCGAGTTTACTGAAGTGTATTCGCGCTACCACGGCCATGCCATACAGCCGTCGCAGCACGCGGTGTTTGTGAAAAAAGTGGTAGAGGAAACCAGCAGCCATGAAGAAGCAGCTGCCTGCAAAATGGACGATCCTAAAACAGAGTGTAAGGAGGGTGACAATGTTGATGGGCAACAACGGAAAGCTTCGTAATGGATGGAGCTATTGCTATCTTGTGGCAGAACTAACCCACATGAAAAGCACCCGCTATCTTCAGTTTATCCTTACGGTAATTGCCCTAAATCTTACCTGTGATTACGTTAAAGCAATTGGACATAATTCCTCAGGTACACGCTTCGGGCACGCAAGCGTTAGTGCCGATAGGTAACGGTGCTACGGATGTAAATATCGTATCCGTAAACGGCCAAAGTATTTTTGGTGGCATGCTGCCCATTAATATCAAAGATGTGGAAACCACCGATAAACTATACGTAGAAGTACACGGCTGGAAAACCAGCGACCAAGCACAAGTGGACGTAAGGCGCATCAGCACCAGCGATAGAATGCCCGTAGAGGTAAAGAACAACTACGTTTATATCAAGAGTTACTAGGGGAGGGGTTTACCATTTCACTATCTTTAGCTTGGTTTCACCCTCTGGGTGGGTGATGCGTACAATATACAAACCCGGGGATAGTTTGCTCAATCCACCTACGTCAAAAGTTTGGTAGGAGGAAACACTCACGTTCCTGTCTTCCTTATATATGCGGCTGCCCACTAGGTCTATCAGTTCAAACCTGTATTTACCGGAGGTTTCCGCATTGATAACTACCTGTACTTGGTCGTTAAAAGGATTGGGGTAAACCACGGGCATTAGCTTGGTGTAAACGGAGTTTTGCGTTTTAAGCACTTCGAAATGGGCCTTTTGGAAATCGGGAATGCCATAGCCCAGCGAGTCGGTAGGTGCGTTAAACGAATTAGAACTTTGGCGTACCATCTGCATCAAAGCCTGTGGCTTTATGGTTGGGTCGCTTTGCCATAAGCAAGCAATAAACCCCGCTATCAGCGGTGAAGAATAGGAAGTGCCGTTGCCTTGCCGAACTGCCCCGTTGCCATCCACATACGAGGTATTTTGCCCCATTCCCACCACGTCCGGCTTCACGCGTCCGTCAGCAGTAGGGCCGTAAGAGCTAAATTTGGCAAAACGGGCATTGCCATCCACCGCACCAATGGTCATGATACTGTCGGCATCTCCGGGTGCAGAAATGTAACGCCAAGTGCTATTGCCCAAGTTGCCCGCACTGGTAACTATAATCATCCCCTTGCGGGCGGCCATGGTAGCAGCTATGCTGATGCGCGCTACGCGTCCGTTCATATCCGCATACACGTAGTTCATTCCCGCATCATCAAAAGTAGTATAGCCTAAAGAACTGTTGGCCAAATCCGCGCCCAAGCTATCGGCTTTTTCTATGGCGGCTACCCAGTTGTCTTCCTCAATTTTATACTCGCTGGCACCTTCCTCCGTACGGAAAAGAAAATAGGAAGCATTGGGCGCGCTGCCGATAAAACTGCCCGGTAAGTTACCGGCCATAATGGAAAGCACGTTGCGGCCATGGCTGCCCAAATCGAAAACATCCTCTTGGTTGCGCACAAAATCATACGTGCCCAACAGTCGGCCATTCAAACGCATACTGTCGAAGGCCGGGATGGTGTTTACCCTCTCAAACCCGGCATCCAATACGGCAATGTACATACCATCGCCCTTCAAGCCCATTTCGTGCAGGTAGTGGCCATTTACCATGCTGGTTTGCGTATAGGTTTCGCCGTAAGCGGTACTTTTTATGCGGCTTTGTTTGTTTTTGCTACCGCCTCCCTCGCAGTCGTCTATCGATTCCACGTTAGTGGCGGCCACTGGCTGCATGTGTAATACAAAAGGCAGATTGCGGATGGCGTTCACCTCGTTGGTATCTTTTACCTGTACGCTCACGGAGTTGAACCAACGGCTGCGGTGCAACACCGTGCCGCCCGCTTGGATTATCTGCTCCACATAGCTTTCGGTAAGGGGCAAGTCGCTGGAATCAACCGCGATGCCGAATTTCTCCCTGCGTTCCAACGCTTTGGGCGACAGATATGCGGATGGATTTTCCAAAGTGTATCCATTGCCGTTTTTATCGGCAAACTGTACCCAGTATTTATGGTAGAACTTGGTTTGAGCCACCAATGCATTGGTAGCAAACAACATCAGCCCTAAACTAGCAACGGTAATAATTCTCTTCATAAGTTTCCGTATTCCTTAACCCGCATCCGCACAATAAAACCATCTTCGGTACCCTGCGGAAATTGCGCGACAACGTTCTGCTTTTTCAGCCATTGCCAATCTTTGTGTATTAACCCAACTCCCTTCGCATAGGTTTCGGTAGCGGTAATTCTTTCGATTAACGAAGCCGTATCATCGGCCAACACTACCGTTAGGGTGGAGTCGAAAGTAATGCCGTTTACCGTTTTAGGCACATCGAGCGCGGTAATCCTGTACTCCCAATCTTCCAAAAATTCAATCCCTTGCGTAATCTGGATGTATTGGTTTCCGTTCCATTTGCTGTTTGCTTTAGGTGGGAATACGAGTTTCAGGTATCGAAGGTTTTCCTCCACCCAAATGGCTTGGTTGTTGATAATGCCCGCATACCATACATCGGTTAACCGCCAGTTGCTCAACGTATCGTTGCGCCTATGGCGTTCAATACGGCGCATCCTGTTGCCCGCGCCATCCCTAAATTCCTCCAGATAAGTTTCCCGCACTTGGAAATACGTGGTGTCTTTCAGCGGTGGGGTAAAGAAGGAATTGAAGATAATAGAGTCCACATCATATATCACATAACGGCCAGAGTCGGTAGGGAAGTATTCATATTTGAAATCGGGCACAAAACCATCTTCCTTTTCGCAGGAGACCATGAAAATGCAGCCCAACAAAATCAACATGGCTACTACAATGCGTGTGTTCTTCATAGCTTAAAATTAGCCTTAATTATTTCACAAAAAAAGCCGGCGCACAATTTTTGAAGCTTATTAGCTAAAAATAGTAGCCTAATTATTTTAGTATATTGAAAATGCATTGTAGCTTTACCGGTATGGAGCCGATAGAGGAGTACATCAAGGGTAGGGGGGCGCAGACGAATCCGCACAACCAGTTTCATAACAACGAACTGGTGTTTGAGCATATTGAGGGGTTGGATGAATACTTTGATTACAATCCAGGGAGCACCAAATATTATTTGGATACTACCAAAGCAATAGTGAACCGGGTGGATAGCCCCGATGTGGGGCCGGGCTGGTCAATGAACCCCTACCGGGGCTGTGAGCACGGCTGTATATATTGCTATGCCCGTAACTCGCACGAGTATTGGGGTTTTAGTGCCGGGCTTGATTTTGAGAGCAAGATTATGGTAAAGCCCACGGCACCCGAACTGTTGGAACAGTTCTTTATGCGCCGAGGCTATAAGCCAGAGGTTATCATGCTTTCGGGCAATACGGATTGCTACCAGCCGGTGGAGCGAAAAATGGAGATAACGCGCAACATCCTCAAGGTGTTTTTGGAGTGCAAGCACCCCGTGGGCATCATTACCAAAAACGCTTTGGTGCTGCGCGATTTGGATATTTTAACCGAGCTGGCCAAGCTCAATTTGGTACACGTGGCCATTTCTATTACTACCCTCGACAATGACCTGCAGCACCGCATGGAGCCGCGTACCTCGCTGCCAAGCAAGCGGCTCCATGCGGTGCAAAGGTTAGCCGAGGCCGGGGTGCCGGTAATGGTGATGCATGCCCCCGTTATACCTTGGCTTACAGATGTGGAAACGCCAAGGTTGGTAAAGGCTTGTTCCGATGCAGGGGCCAGCACGGTAAATTACAGCATTGTACGGCTCAACGGAGCCATCGGGAGTATTTTTACGGATTGGGTGCAGAAAAATTATCCGCTAAAGGCAGAGAAAATATTGAATGCCATCCGAAACATGCACGATGGGCGGTTAAGCGATTCCCGTTTTGGCCGCCGCATGACGGGTGGCGACAGCCCTTGGTATCAGGTCTTCTCCAAGCAATTCGATATCGCCATGCGACAACACTTTAAGGAACCACGCATTTGGCCGGAATATAACTATGCCGATTTTCGTGTGCCCGAAAGGGGGCAGTTGCGGCTGTTCTAGGCCATCATGAGTTGGGTAGAACTCAAAAGTGTACCTAATACCCGCCCATATACTTCCTAGTAAACCACTCTACGGCAAAGAGCGAAATGAGGATGGCGAATATCCATTTGAGATTGATGAAAGGGAGCGTTTTGTAGGTGCTGTATAGCACAGGCTTACTTTGGTTGCCAGCGAGGATGTTATCGGCCAACTCGTTTAATTGGGTAGGGGCATAAAGCTGTCCGCCAGAGTTTTCGCTTATTTGGTAAAGCAGTTTATGGTCGGCCACGGTATTGCTGGCTTCCAGTTCCAACGGGCTGATGGTGAACTTGCCCTCTTGGGTAAGCTGTTGGTTGTTGTAATTGGTACGGGCCACATAAGTATAGTTGCCTTCGGGGAAAGTGCCCGTGCGCAAATCGTAGGCGTTGCTGGTTTTGTTCATTTGAAACGGAAACTCCTTGCCGCTTTCATCTGTAATCACTACCGATACTTCAGGCTCGTTTACCAACTCATAACTGGCGTTGTACAATTCGCCCGTAAAGTCCACTGATTCCGTTTCGAGGAAGATATTTTTGGTGGGCTTTACGCGAAACTGGCGTTTGTCTTGCTTCACTGCCAAGTACTGCACCGTTTTACCTACCAATTCGTTAAATGACTCGTGGGAGTTGTTCAAACGGTAGTCGTACAGTTTCCACCGCCAAATTCCCTCGCCCAACAGCACGGCGGTTTTATTGCCGCTGTTTTCCTCAAACACCATCAACGGATACTCCGTACTTACCGAACCGATTCGTTGGCGCATCAGCACCCTACTGGATGGGGAGGTTTTAAACTGGCCAAACGGCACAAACAACGGTGGCAACTTGGGCAACTGCTGCTTGAACTGCTCAGAAGTGGTAAACAGGGAAAAATTGGCATCCAACGAGCTCATGGCCTCGTTCAGGTTTTGGCCGCTGCCGCTAATTTGCACGGCACCCTGCAAGCTGTTGAACAATTGCAATGAGCTTTGCGAACCCAATATATACCATAGCGCAATGCCTTTTTTCTTGGCCTCGTCTATAATACTTTGCGAGCCGTATTTGGCGGAAGGCAACTGATGCAGGATTATTAAGTTGTAATCTTTGAGGGTAATGCCGCTGGTGTTTTGTACAAACTTCACGTCCACCTCGTAGTTCTTATTATGCTCGGCCGCGGTGCGGATGGCGGCCACGTCGGGGTGCGGACTATTGGCCAATATCAATATCTTCTGGCGGCTATCCAGCACTTCCACAAAAATGTCGCGATAGTTGTTGGCTTCGGTAAACTCGCCGCTCACGGGTTTCAAGCGTACACGGTAGTGCAACAGCCCGGCACGGTTGGCATCCAATACAAAGTCGGCTATTACCAGTTCGCCACTGTTATTAAAAATCACTGGCTTACTTTCCACCACCGTAGGGTTGCTGCGGTTGCCCATGTTCAGCACTTCCAGTGTGGTGTTGGCAGGCACCAAGTTTTGCGACAACATCTCCACGGAAATCTTGAAACGGTCGTTCAGGTACACCAAATCGTTGAACAGCACCCGGTCAATCTTCAAGTCGCGCTGTGGGGTGGTGTCGCCTAAAGCCACCGTGTATACGGGTATGGAAGGGTAGTTTTGCGAGATGTAAAAAGGATTGGAACCTTGGTTGTAGATGCCATCCGTGGCGAGGATAATGCCACCCACGGTTTGGTTGCCGTAAAGGTTGTACACATCGCCCAGCGCGCGGCTTAGGTCGGTAATCTCCCCTTTGAAATCCGGTTGCAGGTTTTCCAGCAGTTCTTGGCTAAAACCGTACGATTTTACGTCGAATTTATCACCTAGCTTCTCTTGCAAAGCAGCCAAATCTTGGGTGTATTTGGCCGAATCGCCCTCGCCGAAACCGTACATTACGCTCTGGCTATTATCTTGCAATACCACCACCACGGGTTTGCGTTCTTCGGTAAACTGGCTGCGGAACAGCGGTGCCAAAAGCAACAGGGCCAGAAGCGTTATCACCGTCCACCGCACTACGCCCATGGCACGGAAAATTTGCTGCTGGCGGGTAGAGGGGCTTTTGATAAAATTGTTGCGGAAGTATAGCAGTACCGCCATGGCCACGCCCAAAGCCACACAGCCCAGTATCCACCAGGCGGAATGCTCAAAAGAAAGGCTGGCCAAAAATAGGGTCATCGTATCATCCCAAATAAAACAGCCCGTCATTGCGAGGGCCCAATTAGTTTTTACTATAGTAGTGAACCTTGAAGGCCCGAAGCAACCCGCTAACTACGAAGCATAATGTCGCTCAACCTATTTGCACGGCAAAGTTCACTTCTCATTTCAGGGGATTGCTTTAAGCCACGTACCTTCATTACAAGAGCCAATATTATGCTGGCTTTTGCAATGACGACAAGTTTTTTATCTATTCATGCCCCCGCACACGCTCAACACCTGTCCGCTCACGTAGCTGCTCAGGTCGCTGGCGAGGAAAAGGGCCGCGTTGGCTACTTCCTCTGCCGTACCCAAGCGTTTCATGGGTATGCTTTTTAGGTATTCCGCTTTCAGGTCGTCGCCCAGGGCATCCGTCATATCGGTTTGTATGAAACCGGGCGCAATCACGTTGCAGCGTATGCTACGTGTGCCCAGCTCGTCGGCCACCGATTTGCTGAAACCTATGATACCCGCTTTGCTGGCGGCATAGTTGCTTTGCCCTGCCTGTCCCTTCATGCCCACAATGGAACTCAGGTTGATGATGCTTCCGCTACGCTGCTTCAGCATTATCCGGCTCACTTGCTTGGTAAGGTTGAACACCGATTTCAAATTGGTATCCACCACGGCATCCCAGTCGGCCTCGTTCAATCGAAGCAACAGGTTGTCTTTGGTAATACCCGCGTTGTTCACTAAAACGTCAATCCTCCCGAAATCTTGTACCACCTGCTCGGTCAATTTTTCCGCTTGGGCAAAATCGGCCGCATCGCTTTGGTAAGCCTTTACGGTTACGCCAAAAACGCTTAGTTCCTTAGCCAGTGCCTCCGCTTTTTCAGCGGAGCGGGCGTAGGTAAACGCCACGTTGGCCCCTTGCTCGGCAAACTTACGGGCAATACCCTCGCCAATGCCCCGCGAGGCACCGGTGATTAGGACTGTTTTGCCAGAGAGTAATTTCATGAAGGTTGGTTACGAGTTACGGGTTACGAGTTACGGGTTTTGTATGAGTATCAATTAACTCGCAACCCGTAACTCGTAACTCACAACTAATTTTTTAAACAGTTGCTTTCGCTTCTTTCAGGGCTTGGGCCATGGTTTCGCCGATAACGGCAGGGCTTTCCACCACGTGTAAGCCACACTCGCGCATGATGGCCATTTTGGCTTCCGCAGTGTCGTCGGCGCCGCCGATGATGGCACCGGCGTGGCCCATACGGCGTCCGGGAGGGGCGGTTTGCCCGGCAATAAAGCCTACTACAGGCTTAGTGCCGTTTTCTTTGATCCAACGGGCGGCATCGGCTTCCATACTACCGCCTATCTCGCCAATCATAATGATACCTTCCGTTCCGGGGTCTTCCATCAACAGTTTCACGGCCTGTAGGGTAGTGGTGCCAATGATGGGGTCGCCCCCGATACCGATGCAAGTGCTTTGGCCTAGGCCGGCTTTGGTTACTTGGTCAACGGCCTCATAAGTCAAGGTGCCAGAGCGGGAAACGATGCCGATGGTGCCTTTGCGGTGGATGAAGCCCGGCATGATGCCCACTTTAGCCTCGCCCGGGGTCATTACGCCGGGGCAGTTGGGGCCGATAAGTGTTACGTTTTTATCGCTGATGTACGATTTTACTTTTACCATGTCTTGCACCGGGATGCCCTCGGTGATGCAGATGATAACCTTGATGCCCGCATCGGCGGCTTCCATAATGGCATCGGCAGCAAAAGCCGGCGGTACGAAGATGATGGAAACGTTGGCCTTGGCCTGTTGCACGGCTTCCAGCACGGTATTGAACACCGGGCGGCCCAAGTGCTCAGTTCCGCCTTTGCCAGGGGTGATACCGCCAACCACATTGGTGCCGTATTCAATCATTTGCTCCGCATGGAAAGAACCTTCCTTGCCGGTAAAGCCCTGTACTATAACACGGCTATCTTTGTTCACAAGTACGCTCATGGTTTCACTTTTGGTCCCGCGTTGGGGCGGGCTGCTTTTTTAGTTCGCCCAAATTTACGGTAAAGGGGCGGGAATGCAAATTTTGGTTGCGAGTTTCGTACTTCGGCTCCGCTCAGCATGACATTAGTTGCGGGTTACGGGTTGGTGGTGGGGA
>CAYYZT010000079.1:10089-11197 GCA_964476015.1 uncultured Chitinophaga sp. | reverse complement strand
TTTCCTATTCCTATTCCTATTTCCTAACTTCTCTCTCCTCTTTCGCCAGAATTGTTAATTTTGATAAATACTTAAACCCCACACCCCAATGAAAAAACTATTCGTAGTAATGATGGTGGCCTTGGCAAGTCTTTCGGCCGTGGCACAGAGCAAATTCAACGGCACGGTAAAATATGCCATTGACTATAAAGGCGATATGGTGGAAATGCTGCGCGGCATGATGCCGAACACGCAGGTGTTCCACTACTTGGATGGCAATTTCCGTATGGAGATGCATGGCGGCATGGCCGGTGGGCAAAGCGACGTGCTATATACCACTACCGATGGCAAAACCTACTTGCTAAACAGCACATCGAGAAAGGCGCAGCTATTGCCCGCCAACAGCAAACAAGATGATGCTGCCGTAATCGTGACCGAAACGGGCGAAAAAGCGACCATTTTGGGCTACGAATGCAACAAGTACAAAATTGTGATGACCGATGGCGACAACCAAGTAATACAATACGTATGGGCCACCAAAGCCATAGAGCCAGTGAAGCCCAAAGCGGCCAACAACCCTTACACCGCATCATTGGGCGGCAAAATAAAAGGTATGCCGCTTAAAACAGAAATGCAGATAAACCAAGGCGGCATTAGCTTTACCATGATTATGACCGCTACCAGCATCGACGACGAAAAACCCCAAAAAGACCTTTTCGTTATCCCTAGCGATTATACGGTAGAAGATTTCAACATCAAATCGCTTACCCGATAAATCGTCCCCTGTTGTGCGGCTGGAAGAGGAGATAAAGCAGAAACAGTTTAAAAGCGAGCACCACAAGCTGCTCGTCAACCTCATCTATAGCGGCAATTGGGTTAAATCCATCCACGGCGATGTGCTAAAGCCGTATGGCCTTACCCTGCAACAGTACAACATACTGCGTATCCTCCGGGGCCAGTTTCCGAACCCGGCCAGCATCAACCTGCTTACGGAGCGCATGCTCGATAAAATGAGCAATGCCTCTCGGCTGGTAGAAAAGCTGAAAACAAAGGGGTTGGTGGAGCGTAAGGAAAACGAAAACGATCGCCGCCAGGCCGATGTGGTTATCACCCAGCCCTTGCTGGGTGA
>CAYYZT010000079.1:0-10079 GCA_964476015.1 uncultured Chitinophaga sp. | reverse complement strand
GCCAAAAGGATAAACGATGTGCTGGATGGGTTGAGGGGTTAAAATACCTTAAAAAGCGAAGGCTCCGAAATTTTCGGAGCCTTCGCTTTTTTTATGGGAATGTTTATCACTTCACCTTCTTCATAGTCACCGTAAAGCTCTTGGGCTTCTCGGCAGCACCGTCGCTCACGATGGCTTGGAACTCCTCGCTGCTGATTTTCTTGTAGGTAATTTCCTTCGGGAAATCGTGTTGGGGGTTGGTAAAGGTAAAACTGTTTTCGCCCGCTCGGGTGAGCTTGAAGGTAACGGTTTTTCCATCGTTTTGGCCCACTACATCCACATGGTAAAACAATGTGTGGCCCTGCGAAGTAATGGAAAGGCTTTCCAAAAGCACCTCTTTGTCCTTTTCCAGCTTGTAGCCTTTGCCGGTAAGCGCGTTTACGCCGTAATCCCATTTCTCGAACGTTCCGGCCTCGTCCTTGTTTTCCCAAGTGCCGATGAGCCAATAAAGATCCGTTTTGGGATCGTGGTTCACGTCTTTGGGGCTGTTGAAGGCCATCGTCATAAAAGAAATAAGCGGTATCAACAGCGAAGCCATCACAATATCGGCCCAAGGCAGCTTTCTATCGGTTATATTTGATTTCATAGCAGCAGTATTAGTATTAAAAGTTACCCAGAAATTTCTGGAAAGCCAATATTAAACAAATTTTTGTTCACACATACCTTCCCTGTCCTTAACTTCGTTCCACTGCTACCGATGTTTCCATTCCCCTATTATCGATACCGAATAAGCGTTTGGGCCTTGCGGCACAAAGGAAAACTGCTGCTGTTGGGACTGTTAATGGGGTGGTTTTGGCTCTCGCTGCCCAAAACACTCTTCCAAGACCCTACCAGCACCGTGATAGAAGACCGCGATGGCAAACTTATCGGTGCCAAAATAGCCGCCGACGGACAGTGGCGTTTCCCGCAGATTGACAGTGTGCCGCGCAAGTTTGCCCTCGCCATTACTTGTTTCGAGGATAACTATTTTTATCGGCACTTGGGCGTAAACCCGTTAGCTATGGCCCGTGCCATGCGGCAAAACTACCGCAAGGGCCGTGTGGTGAGCGGCGGCAGCACGCTTACCATGCAGGTAATCCGCCTCGCTCGCAAGGGGCAAGGCCGCACCGTGGCGGAGAAGCTGGTGGAAGTTGTTTTGGCCACTCGGTTGGAACTCTCTTACTCCAAAAAGGAAATACTGGCCCTGTATGCCTCCCACGCCCCTTTCGGCGGCAACGTGGTGGGGCTGGAGGCGGCGGCGTGGCGATACTTCGGCCGCTCGCCGGAAGAACTTTCGTGGGCGGAAGCGGCCACCTTGGCCGTTTTGCCCAACGCCCCCGCCCTTATCCATCCCGGCAAAAACCGCCAACTGCTTTTGGAGAAACGCGACCGATTGCTAAAACGAATGCTGGACGGCCATTTGATTACTGCCGATGAATACTATCTCGCCCTGTTGGAACCCCTGCCCGATGCGCCCGTGCCCATCCCCCAAATAGCCCCGCACCTGCTGTCGCGGTACTACAAGGAAAAGCCGGGGCAGTTGGTAAAAACCACCATCAACAGTCGCTTGCAAAACCGCGCCAACTACATTGCCAGCAAGCATCTGGAGCAATTGCGCGCCAGCGAGATACACAGCCTAGCCATACTGGTAATGGACGTGGAAACGGGCGATGTGCAAACCTACGTGGGCAACGACCCCGAACCACAGCACAACGACAAGGGTTTGTTCGTGGACGTGATAACCGCCCCCCGCAGTACGGGCAGCATCCTCAAGCCGCTGTTGTTTGCCGCTATGCTGCAAGATGGTGAACTACTGCCCAGTACCCTAGTGCCCGATGTGCCCTCTTATTACTTCGGCTACGTGCCGAAGAACTATGACGGCAGTTACGACGGCATGGTGCCCGCCCGCAAGGCCCTGTCGCGCTCGTTGAACGTGCCTGCGGTGAAAATGTTGATGGATTACAAGGTGGAGCGTTTCCTGCACCTGTTGCAGCGGCTTGGGTTGAACACGTTTTCGCAATCTGCCCGGCACTACGGGCTGTCGCTGATACTGGGCGGCGGCGAGGCCACCCTGTGGGACCTCTGCGGCACCTACGCCAGCCTAGCCCGTACCCTCAACCACTACACCGCCCACAGCAGCCGCTACTACAGTAACGACTTGCGCCCGCCCAACTTGGAGCTTGCCCTAAGCACCGATAGCCTGGGCGAGCCGAAGGAACACTTTTACCTTTCGGCCAGCGTGCTGCACGGTATGTTCGATGCGATGGTGGAGGTGAACCGCCCCGACGAGGAGGCTTCGTGGCGGCTTTTCGGCTCCGGGCGCATCGCTTGGAAAACGGGCACCAGCTTTGGCGGGCGCGATGCATGGGCCATCGGCGTTACGCCGCGCTACGTAGTGGGCGTATGGGTGGGGAACGCCGGGGGCGAAGGCCGCCCAGACCTTACCGGATTGGGCAGTGCCGCGCCTGTGCTGTTCGATATGTTCGACCAATTGCCGCGCAACCAATGGTTCGGCCAGCCATACGACGACATGGCGAAAGTGCCCGTTTGTCGCCGTAGCGGCCACCGAGCGGGCACATATTGCGAACCCGTGGATTCTGTTTGGATACCGCTAAAAGGGCTCAACTCCACCGCTTGCCCCTACCACCAACTGGTGCATTTGGATGCCAGTGGCCGCTACCGCGTAACAGATGCCTGCGAAAGCGTGAACAGCATGCAGCACCGCCCTTGGTTTGTGCTGCCCACTACCGAAGAGTGGTACTATAAGCGCAAAGACCCTACCTACATCCCTCTGCCGCAATGGCGGGAAGACTGCCAATCGGCTTCGGGCAGTATCCCGATAGAACTAATTTACCCCAAACATTACACCAAGGTGTTTATCCCTATCGAACTGGACGGCAGTATGGGGGCTGTTGTATTCGAGGCTGCGCACCGCCATGCCGATGCCATTGTTTACTGGCACTTGGACGAGGCTTTTGTGGGCACCACCCGCCACATCCATCAACTAAAACTCAACCCATCGCCGGGGCAGCACACCATTACCTTGGTGGATGGGAATGGTAACAGCGTGAGCCAGAAGTTTGAGGTGGTGGCGCGGGAGGGGAAGTAACTATTCTTAAATTTTATGCTTTGCAACGCCAGCAAATATGCGCTAGATACGGCGGGTCGGCAAAGCTAAGACACCAACACATACAAACCACGCATTATGTGGCAACCAAGAGACTGGAAAGAACTATGCCCCGCTCCTGCGCGTAGGCTATGCCTACGCGCAACTGATGGTAGTAGGCTGTGCCTACCTTTCCGCCGATAGCGGAAAAGCGGCGTGAGCGGTAAGGCTAAAACTAACATCACTTACTGCCAGCATACGAAAGCACAATTTCTCTTACATTAGCACCGTTTCAGGCTTGAAGATGTTGCGTGGGTTGGCTCTAGGGAGCCAAGTAGGCATAGCCTACTGACACTAGTTGCACGTAGGCGAAGCCTACGCCAGAAAGGGGGGTGAGGCTAAAACAACATCTCTTACTGGCAGCGTACGCAAGCACAATTTCGCTTATATTAGCACCGTTTCGAGTTTGAAGATGTTGCGTGGGCTGGCTCTTGTGTAGCCAAGTAGGCATAGCCTTTGACACTAGTTGCACGCAGGCGAAGCCTGCGTGCAGAAAGAGGGCGAAGCCTACGCCAGCAAGGGGGGTAATTTTAATAATGGTACAAGAAGCAGTAGTTATGAATTCTGAAAATGTTATACTGCAAATACTCCAAAAGAATGTGCCCGAATTTTTTATAAGTTCATTTTATAATCCTTCATTTGACTCATTCAGTACATTCTTGTTTCAAGATTTAATACGGCTGCTGGAGTACTTGATTAATAATTCTCCTGAGGATAAGGTTATCACTAAAATAGTTGGTGTGATAAATGATATAGCCCTGCAAAATGATGAAGTACTTGTCAATATTTTAAGTACCGAAGGTTTTATTGGTTTATATGACATTGGACTTGTAAACAATCAAAAATATTTACATTTTATTTACCCGCAACTAAACAAAAAAGCCATAGAGATATTAAACAACTCCTTGAAATTATGGCTTGGTGATCGCTACGAAACATTTACCCATCCATAATCCCACTAAACACCATGTCATCCTATAAGGAACTTCCAGCTGAAGCGTAAAAAGGTATAGAATGCGTGCTTATTGCAACGAGTAATAACCACATAACTTCAAGTTCGGTGCAACGGTGCTAGAAGTTCCTTACAGGATGACTGTATGTTTTAAGCAACCAATCCCTCAAAACATTTACCCCGCCCAATCCCGCTTTTCATTCCTGAATGTTATAACTTTGTTTGTGTAAAGTAAGTAGCAAGTAGTAAGCAGTAAGTAGCATTTTACGGCATCTACACTACTTACTAATTTCTGCTTACTACTTACTCAAGAAGAAGAAAATGTACGACGTTACCGTTATCGGATCGGGGCCAGGTGGATATATCGCCGCCGTTCGCAGTGCCCAGCTGGGTTTCAAAACCGCTATTATCGAACGCTACAACACTTTGGGCGGTACGTGCCTCAACGTGGGCTGCATCCCTTCCAAGGCATTGCTCGATTCATCCGAACACTTCTACAATGCGCAGCACCACTTTGCCGAGCACGGCATTTTGCTGAACGACCTTAAGGTGGATTTCGGCCAAATGGTGAAGCGCAAGGGCGACGTGGTTTCGGGCGTTACCAAGGGCATACAGTTCTTGATGAAGAAGAACAAAATCGACGTATTCACCGGCCATGGCACGTTTGTGAACAAGAACAAGATTGCCGTAAAGAACGATAAGGGCGAAACCACGGAGGTGGAAACCAAAAAGGTTATCATCGCCACCGGTTCCAAGCCTTCTTCTTTGCCAGGCTTGGAAATCGACAAGAAACGCATCATTACCTCCACCGAGGCGCTGACCTTGACCGAACTGCCTAAAACGATAGTAATCATCGGCGGCGGCATCATCGGTGTGGAACTGGGCAGCGTATATGCGCGCTTGGGCGTAAAAGTGCAGGTGGTGGAGTATATGGACCGCCTCATCCCTACCATGGACAAAGACCTCGGCAAGGAGTTGTTGAAGGTGTTGAAGAAATCCGGCGTGGAGTTCTTCTTCAGCCACAAGGTTACGGGTGCCAAGGTGAAGGGCAAGTCGGTTACCGTTACGGCACAAGACCCCAACGGTGCCGATGTGGAGTTTAAAGGCGACTACTGCTTGGTATGCGTGGGCCGCAAAGCCTATACCGATAATCTAGGTTTGGAAAACGTGGGGCTGGAAGCCGACAAGCGCGGCAAAATTGCCGTGGACCCGCATACCCTGCAAACCAAAACGGAAGGTATCTACGCCATTGGCGACGTGATTGACGGCCCCATGCTGGCACACAAAGCCGAAGAAGAGGGCGTGTTTGTAGCCGAACTCATTGCAGACCAAAAGCCGCACATCAATTACAACCTTATCCCCAGCGTAGCTTATACATGGCCAGAGGTTTCGGCAGTAGGATTGACCGAAGACCAACTGACCGAAAAAGGCATTGCTTTCAAAAAGGGTTCGTTTAGCTTCAAGGCTAGCGGACGTGCCGCAGCCAGCGGCGATACGGATGGCTTTATCAAGGTATTGGCCGATAAGGAAACCGACGAAATACTGGGCGTTCACATGATTGGCCCCCGGGTGGCCGACATCATTTCCGAAGCCGTAGTGGCCATGGAGTACCGCGCCAGTGCCGAGGATGTAGGCCGCATGTGCCACCCCCACCCTACTTATTCCGAATCGTTTAAAGAGGCTTGCTTGGCCGCCAGTGCCAACAGGGCGTTGAACGCATAGTCTTGGTCCACGGTCGACAGACCACGGTCCACAGTAAAGGGGTTATTAGTTGATTGGAAAGGTGTATGGTCGAGCAAAATGGCTACCCATAATCTAATTATCCGTGGACTGTCGACCATGGACCGTGGACCAATCAATATTCCACCGAGTAAATGCTCTGTACGGGTATGGTTACGCCGCCTTTCAGCATTACGTTGCGCTCCGTGGTGGCCCATACGGTGGTTTCTACCAAGCGGGGGCCATCAATGCTTTCAAAGGTTATCTTCACCTTGCTTTTGTAGCCATTGCCCAATATCATGGCAAGGTATAACACTCGGTTGCGATGCTTTTTTTCCTGTTCGGTAGCAAGCACGTCGGTAGGGTTAAGGCATACCAGTCCAGGAATTTGCTCCTTGGGGACAACAGTGGGGTGTTGCAAATCGATATCCATGGGCATTGCGGGTTTACGGGGTGAAAAGGCCCTTTTGCACGGATATAATGTCGCGGGCGTTTAGAAAATATACGCCGTTTATCTCAGATTATGAAATAAAAATGGAAAATACTTTATTTGATACGCGTTTACACTCAACAAATAACCTCCATAATACAGCAAATGGGGATGAGCAAACCACCTTTGAGCACCACGTTCTTATCTGTAGTTGCCCATACCGTAGTATCAACCATATTAAGGCCGCTAAGCGATTGGAAGATGATTTTTACTTTGCCTTTATAAGCATTGCCTAGCGCGGTGGCGCGGTTCAGCTCGCTCATACGGTGCTTTTGGGCATCCGTATCCACCAGTACCTCTTGGTTTTTAAACTGTAAGCAGAGGATGTTTTCTTTCTCTATTTTGTTCAAGCTAGCCCGTTCCATATCCTTCAGTTTTTAGTTAGGAATACGATAGTAATAAAACGATGTTTCGCCGCTAACCCCAAACAAGTTGGAAGCAACTGAAAATCAACGCAATAAATTAATGGGTAGCGCTTAAACGATATCAATATTTTTAATGGAGTCGATTTCAATAAACGTGCCGTCTTGCAATATCACCGTTTTGGGGGTGGAAAGCGAAACCAGTGCTTTGGTACGTTTCATGCCCTGCGGCGTTTCGTGATCGATAATCACGTGCTTTTGAAATAAACGGCACAATAGGGACGCTTGTTGTAGCTTCATGAATTTTTGATGCTCCGGGCAAGTGTGCATCTTGTCCCTACACTCTTTGAGTTGTTCATTCACCTTTTGGCGAATGTCGGGTACGGTAAAGGTCATTTTTGAGAGATTGGTTATGTATTTATACAGTAGTTTTAATTTTTTTGTTTCGTTTAGTGGCTTTTTTATTCAAACTTTTGTAACGGGCATCCTGTTTGCTATACTGTATGATTATGGACAGAAGCAAAAAAACACTGGTAATAGGGGCCACCACCAATCCTTCGCGCTACGCCTATGTGGCCATAAACCGCTTGCGCCGCTATGGGCACGAAGTGGTGGCCGTGGGTATTGACAATGGTGCCGTGGGCGATGTGCCGATAGTAAGGGAGAAAATGCCCTTTAACAATGTGGATACCGTAACGCTCTACGTGCGCCCGGCCGTGCAGAAGGAAAGCTACGAGGATTACATTGTGAGCCTGAAACCCAAGCGCGTTATCTTCAACCCCGGCACGGAGAACCCTGCCTTTGAGCATCGTTTGCGCCAAGAAGGCATAGAGCCGGTAGAGGGCTGTACATTGGTGATGCTTGCGGTGGGAGATTATTAGACCACGGACCAAAGACCATGGAATATAAATAAAAAAGGGCCGCTCTAGGAGCGGCCCTTCTGTTTGCAAAACAAAGTTCTTAATACACTTCCATCATAAACGGCACGCGCATTTGCACGCCGCTCGGTATGTTTTTCATTTGCTGTAGCTTTACGTACATAGGGTAAAAATCGCCCAACTGGTGTTTCATAAAGCGTGCCTGCACGTCTTCCTCACCTTCGCTGAACAGTTTGGCCAACGGGTCTTTCTGCTTCGGATATTCCACTGTGCGGTATTCTTTAAGTCCGGCTTTGTTTTGGGCGATTTCCAAGGCTAGGTCCATGCCGCCCAACACATCCACCAAACCTATTTTCTGGGCTTGTATGCCCGTCCAGATGCGGCCTTGGCCAATGCTGTCCACATAAGCAATGTCCATGCCCCTGCCTTCGGCCACGCGGCGTTTAAATTTGAGGTAAATGGTATCCACGCCCGTTTGCAGGATGCTCATTTCCTCGGCAGTAAGCGGGCGGGTAATGGTACCGAAATCGGAGTGTTTGCCGATTTTCACGGTATCGAATGTAACGCCCAGTTTATCGTTGAAGAAACCGCCCATGTCTGGCAACAAACCAAACACGCCGATGGAGCCGGTAATGGTGTTAGGCTCGGCAATAATGGTATCGGCACTGCTGGCAATGTAGTAACCGCCCGAGGCAGCCACATCGCCCATAGAAACAATAACGGGAATACCTTTGGCCTTGATAAGGTTTATTTCACGCAGGATGATTTCCGAGGCCAACGCGCTGCCGCCGCCGGAGTTAACTCGGATAACCAACGCTTTGATTTCCTCGTCTTCCCTTATCTCTTGCAATGCCTTGCGGAAACGCCCGGAGCCAATGTTGCTTTCCTCGCCGTCGCCATCCACAATATCGCCTTCGGCATACAATACGGCAATTTTATCGCTCTTGAAGTTGGTTTTCTTGCCTGGCGCATCATTGTATTTGTCTAAAGAAATAAACTTGAGGTCCTTTACTTTCTCGGCACCGGTTTTCTCGGCCAGTTTGGCTTGCAGTTCGTCAAAATAGATCAAGCCATCCACCATTTTATACTTCAAGGCATGTTCTGGCTCGTGTATGAGCAGGTTGAACACAATGCTATCCACCACCGCCTTGTCCAGCTTGCGGGCCTCGGCAATTTTGCTGATGAAGTGGCCATAAACGTCGGTTAGGTATTCGGTTACTTGCAAGCGGTTCGGCTCGCTCATTTTATCGTAGCGGAAAGGCTCGGTAGCACTCTTAAACTGGCCTGCATAAAACACCTGCGCTTGTATATCCAGCTTGTCGAGCATGTTTTTAAAGAACGTCAACTGGGCGGCAAAGCCTTTCAGCTCCAAATAGCCTACCGGGTTTAGGTATATCTCGTCGGCTACGGAAGCCAAGTAATAAGCCTTTTGCGTAACCACTTCGCCATAAGCCACCACGAATTTGCCGGAGGCCTTGAACTTGATCAGTTCGTTGCGGATGGCTTCCACGGTAGCAAGGCCGTTCGGCATCAAGCCCAATTCCAAATAAATGCCTTTAATCTTGTCGTCCTCGGCGGCTTTGCGGATGTTTTTCACGATGTCGCTCAGGCCAAGGTTTTTGTTGGCCTCCATGGAGGTGAAGTTAAAATTGGACAGCAAATCCTTATTGGTACGCTCGCTAATGGGGTAAGACAAATCGAGGTGCAGCACGCTGTTGGCTTTTACGGTAGCCACCTTGGGATCCTTTAAACCAGACACCATGCCGATAACGATAAAAAAGAACAAAAGTATCGCAAATACAAAGGCCACCAAGGTGCCTACGAACGATGCGAATACGGAACGAAAGAAATTGCCCATGTTGTTTGTTGATAATTAAGGGTGAGGGATTTGGGTTAAACGGATTCAAAAATAATACATTTGGCCACAAGTTTGATTTTAATTGGTCTACGCTATGATGAGATACGTCTATTTATTGTGCGGCAGCAACATGGGCAGCCGGCAAGATTATTTGGATAAGGCTATTTCCCTTATCCATGACCGTATCGGCGATGTGGAAAAAGTATCGGCCGTGTACGAGAGCGATGCGTGGGGAGAGGAGCAGCAAGACGATTTCCTGAACCAAGCTGTAATGGTAAAAAGCACCCTGCAACCAGAGGCGTTGTTGGTGGAACTGAAAAAGATAGAGGCCATTGTGGGCCGTACCGACACTTTCCGTTGGGGGCCGCGCATTATTGACATCGACATTCTTTTAGTGGATACCTTGGTATATTTTACCGACCACCTGCAAATACCCCACGCCAGCTTGCCCGAACGCCGCTTTGCGCTTACGCCCTTGGCAGAGATTGCACCCGATTTGGTACACCCCGTAAGCGGCTATACCATAAGCGAATTGTTGGAACGCTGCGAAGACAACGGTTCGGTAAGGTTGAAAACGAGCAATGCTGCATAAGGTTGTTTCCATCGAGGGAAACATTGGGGCGGGCAAAACCACCC
>CAYYZT010000078.1:6966-11201 GCA_964476015.1 uncultured Chitinophaga sp. | reverse complement strand
GCATGTACTCATAGTTGTAATCGAAGTGCAAGCCCACGCGGATGGGCAGCCCCCCGCCTATATTGATGTATTCCAGCTCCGGGCAAATCTTTTTGAGGTTGGTATATACCCGTATGGCCTTGTTCAGTTCGCTCCAGTAATAAGTAGAGTCTTTGATGCCTGTGTTGATGAAGAAGTGGAGCATCTTCAGCTCGAACTTCGGGTTGTCTTTGATGTTCTCGATGTAGAACTCCAAAATATCCTTATAACGGATGCCCAAGCGCGAGGTGTAAAACTCGTAGTTGGGTTCCTCATCGGCCGCGATGCGAATGCCGATTTGCATTTTTTCCTCTAGGTTTTCTTGGTAAAACTTTATCTCCGGCATATTGTCCAGCACGGGAATAATGTTCTTGAACCCATTGTTGCGCAGGCGAAGGATGTTTTCCTTATAACGCTCGGTTTTGAAACCGTTGCAGATGATGAACTGTTCCTTGGTGAATTTGCCCTTGGCCACCATATTCTCCACCAAATTGATGTCGAAAGCCGAGGAGGTCTCAATGTGGATGTCGTTTTTCAGGGCTTCCTCCACCACAAACGCAAAGTGCGATGCCTTGGTGCAGTAGGAGTAGAAGTACTTGCCGTCGTAGTTGTTGTCTGCTATCGCCTTGTTGAAGATTTGCTTGGCCTTCTGTATCTGCGAACTGATTTTGGGTAGGTAGGTTATCCGTAGCGGCGTGCCGTACTCTTTTACCAAATCCATTAACGGTACACCGTTAAACTCCAGCAACCCGTTTTTCACATCAAACCCTTCTTGGGGGAAATAAAACGTTTGCTCGATAAGGTCAATAAATCTGTTCTTCATTTCAGGTGCGGGCAGTAGGTTTTTTGTTGTTTAAAATGCACTGCAAAGGTACACGTAATTTATATGCCATGGTGTTAATTTTCTGGGTGGGGCCAAGTTATTGAAAATGATGTGGCCGCTTTTTAAACCGTATGCGTTTTGGGTTGTTTTACAAGGAAACCTTAACATGAGCCTATTCCTGTCATTTATAGCTGCCGCCATATCTTTTATAGCATTGGATATGCTGTGGCTGGGCGTGATAGCCAAAAAGTATTACCACGAAAAACTGGGCCATCTTATGGCCAACAATTATGTATGGCAGCCCGTATTGGTATTCTACCTGCTATACATGGGCGGCATAGTGTACTTTGCCATTACCCCCGCGTTGAAGGCTGGCAACTGGCATTTGGCCACCCTCAACGGGGCCATATTGGGCCTGCTGTGCTATGGCACCTATGATTTGGTAAACCACGGCACCCTGCGCGACTGGCCTTGGCAAATAACCTTTTTGGACATTGTTTGGGGCACCTTTCTCTCTGCCACGGCCGCTACGGTAGGGTATTTTGTGGCCGGGGCCGTTAAATAATCTGCCGGTATAGCTTAAACTGTCGTAAAATCAATATTTTTACGGAAGCTTCTGCTATGGAAATATTTATTATTCTTATCCTGATTTTGCTTAATGGCATATTTGCCATGGCCGAAATCGCTTTGGTATCTTCCCGTAAATCACGCTTGGAGCAAATGGCATCCAAAGGCAGCACCGGTGCCATGACGGCCCTGGAACTGCTAAAAGACCCAGAGCAATTCCTTTCAACCGTTCAAATAGGCATTACGCTCATCGGCATCTTCGCGGGTGCTTATGGCGGCACTGCCTTGGCCGGAGACCTTACTCCATTGTTGGAACGGATAGATTGGCTAAGGCCTTATGCCCCGCAGGTGGCTTTTGCGCTTATTGTTACCTTTATTACCTACCTATCTTTGGTTATCGGGGAGTTGGTGCCCAAAACCATCGCCATGACGTATGCCGAGAGCATTACCGTAGCGATGGCGCCCATCATGAAGATACTTTCCAAAATCACCTACCCGTTTGTGGTATTGCTCAGCTTTTCCACCAAAATATTGCTTAAGGTTTTGTTTATCAAAGAGCGCGGCGAGGATTCGGTATCGGAGGAAGAACTGAAATACCTGATTGCCCAAGGCTCGGAAAGCGGCGTGCTTGAACAGAAAGAGAGCGATATAATGAGCAGCGTGTTCAGCATGGCCGACAAAAGCGCGTATAGCGTAATGATACCGCGCAAAGACGTGGTGTGGCTAAACACGGAGCGAAGCAACGAAGAGAACCTGAAAACCATCGTGGAATCGCCTTACAGCAAGTTTCCACTATGCCGTGGCAGTATTGACGACGTGGTGGGCACCATTGCCGTGCGCAACATTTTGCAATGGATAAAAGCCGAGGACAGCCGCCCGCTGGAGGAGTTTGCCCAAGAACCGGTGTTTATCCATGAAAGCACTTCCGCGCTTACCATTATCGACATTTTTAAAAGCAAACGCTCCTATATAGGTTACGTTACCAACGAGTACGGCGTGGTGGAAGGCATCGTTACCCTGCACGACTTGGTGGAGCACCTAGTGGGCGACCTGCCAGAAATTGGTGAAGAGGCCGAAATCATAGAGCGGGAAGATGGCTCTTGGCTGATTGACGGTGCCACCAAGATAGAGGAAGTGTTCCATCTATTGGGCATTGACGACATGCCGGGCTACGACGAGGAGGAATACACCACGCTTGGCGGTTTTATCATGTATTTCCTCAAGCGTATCCCCCAAAGCGGCGAACACTTCACGGTAAAACGTTTCCGCTTCGAAATTGTGGACACCGACCAAGCCCGTATCGACAAAGTGCTAGTGGCAAGGGTGGAAGAGGAGGAGTAACTTAGGCCATAGACTATGGACTAAAGCTTGTATCTCGTCCCCATCTATCAAACGAGGATGAAACGGACCCAGCATCTCTAGGACACACATACACAATTCTCTAGACTGTGGACCATGGACCATCGACCGTGGACTAAAAAACGGCCCTTATCTGCGCCCTGCCGATGTGTACCATCCTAGCCTCGCCCGTTTTGCGGCCCTCGTAGCTTAGGTTGAGCTGTATATTGCGGGCCAGCGTGCGGTCGAACCCGATAACCCACAAGTAGTTGTTGCCCGCCTTTAGCCCCTGCAACATGGCAAACTCGATGGCACTGTTTTCTTGCCCCGTATATTGCACCGCCGCATAGGTAAAACGTAGGCTGATGCTGGTTTTGGTAACGATGCTGTAGCGGGAGTCGATAGTAATCTGTTGGTTCTGGTTACGCTCTCCCGCCCCGCCCGGCATTTGGTTTCGGCCCTTGCCAAAAAGGTATTGCAACGATACCCTAAACTTAGCCTTGAACAAGTAAATAAGCTCCGGCTCCACGGTATAATACCGGATGTCGTAATTGCGGTCGGCGAAGTTGCCGCTGAGGCCGCCGCGGTTGCCAAAGGTGGTTTTGAGGATAGCCGTAAAGTCTTTCACAAAGTTGGAACGTACCCTAAACAAATGCTCCCGCAGCGTGCGCACATCGAAGCCCGTGGAGAGGTTGAGCTTGTTGCGGTTGTCTTGCAAGGTATATTCCAGGTTAAACTTTGTTTGTGTGCGGTTGAAGAAGATACTGTTGCGCACGTTGGCGTTCAGGGCCACGAGGGCCGTATCCTGCACATCGAACACGAAAGGGTTGAACGGCGATATCTCCGAGCCTGTAAACACCCGCCTGTCCAGTTGTATGCTGGTCATGGTATTAAACCGCGCCACAAACCCCTTGATGCCTTTTTTGCCCAGCCATACATTGGCCGGCGTTAGGTTAAGGGCTTGGGTAAACACGGTAATGTTCACCGGGTCGAACTCATTGGTGGGGTTCGCCACGCGGATGTACATGGTATCGCTGGTAAGCGTGGCCAGTTCAAACTCGTTTTCCTGTTGCAGTCCGTCGCCGTTGTAGTCTATCCAAATATAGTTGCCCTCCCCGGCGGGTACGGGCAGGTAGGTAAAATCCCTCCGTTGTTCTTGTCCCGCACCAAGCTCATAGAGGATATTGGTAGTAACGGCCCCTTTCAGCACCGTAAGGCCATATTGGATGCGCCCAAGGTAAAAATTCGCCAGTTCGTTGCTGGTGTTGGTGCGGTCCTCAAAACGCCGATAGGTAAGCTGCCAAGAGAGGTTGTGTATCGGGTTGCTGTTCCAGTCGCCCGTCCAGTTCCAGGTGTTGGCGGCGGAATATAGGCGCAGTTCGTCGCCCACCATTTCGGGCCGCCACTCCAAGCGGCGGATGTATTCCAGCTTGGTGTGGTACTTGGCCGTATCGCTAATGCTGTTGGCCACATACACCCGCCAATCGGT
>CAYYZT010000078.1:0-6956 GCA_964476015.1 uncultured Chitinophaga sp. | reverse complement strand
GGTGAACACGAAAGAAGTAAGCTGCAAATCGCTGGTGCCGGGGTTGAAACGCTTGTTGTTGTCGTGCTCGTAATAGCCGCCCAGCCGCCAGCCTTTCAGCTTATAAAAAGTCTTTTCGGCAGTGAGGAACGGCCGCAAAAAGCGTGAATCCTCCGTGGTTGCCCTGCTATCCAACATTGCCAGCCTAAAATTAAGCAGGTAGCCTTTGTGGTTGTATTGGCTGGAGATATAGTGCATATAGCCTTTATAGGTGCCCTGCGCTATATCCAGATACGAGAGGTTGTAGCCCACCGTGCCATGATTGGCCCACACCAAGTTAAATCCTCCTCCGGCAAGGTGCTGGTCCAGTTTCAAGCTATCCTGCCCGGTCAGGTTCCAGTTGCGGTTGAATTCCACGGGGCGGTAGCGGTCCAGCGGGTTGAAGTTGCGGTTCACAAACTCGTAGCTGCCCGCCGCCAACAGATACCATTGCTGCACTTTTTCCGTGCGGATAATGGTGCTGTCGCTGCCATAATAGTTCATGGTTTTGGCTGCGCCAAGGTTGATTCTGCGTTTATACCCAGCCAAGGTGGCCAACCCGATGTTGTCGCCTTGGTCTTTATCGCTAAAGGTATTGAGGTCGTCGTTGTTGAGGGCACCTTCCAATACAACGGTATCGGTTTGGGCGGGTGTCCAGTCCATGCCCAGCACCGTCATTTGGCGGCGTTTGGGGGTGATGAGGATAATAACCGGCTCGTAGCTGCCCTGCGGCACCCCGTTGGCTGGCGGCACCCACTCGAACACGCGGCCGTTGGCCGTGGCGTTGGCGGGGCGGTAGTTGCCCCGGCCGGTGCCCACAAAAGCATAGGTTACGGCATACAGTTGCGCCTCGGTGGAGGTGGAGAACACGAACACGGTATCGAACGCCACGCCGCCAATCACCGTGTCCCTCATCTCGTACAAAATACGGTTGGGCTCGAACGCCAGTGGGCGGTAGCCGGGAAACTCCGCCCCGTTGATGTCGTCGCCCAAGTCGGCCAAAAACTGTTTTTGTTCCGTGGTCAAATCGGCCTGCACGGGCTGATTGCGGTTGTCGGCCTCGTTGAAGAAATTGAACCGTAGTTTCAGTTTATCGGTAACATCGAACTGGTTGAACGTATGCACGAACGTGCGGAAATAGTTCTGTTCGCTATATTCAAATTCCACCACCACGCGCAGGTCTTTGGTGATGAGCACGTTGGGCGTAAAGGTTACCTCGCCCAAGTTATAGTCTATCACATAATCGTTCTCCGAGCCGCGCACCATTAGCCTACCGTTTATATATACCCGCTCGGTGCCCGCCATAATGATGATAAACGTCTCGCCATTGACACCCGTGAGCTTGTAGGGGCCTTGGTTGCCTTCCGTTACGGCCAGTTGGTTGCGGCTGAAGCGGCCTTTGGCCAGCGCAAGGCTAGTTTGGGTGTACACGCCGATGCTGTCCGTCAACTGGAAGCGGCCGCTGTATTGCCCGCCTTGCAGATTGCGGTAAAACTTGAGAAAATGCCCCGGCGGACTGCCTACCTCATAATCGCCCACGATGAGCTTGTGCGGCTTTTTGGTTATTTGGATAAACACACGGTCAAACTCTTGCAGCGTTTGCGTGTTACCCTCCGGCTGCACGGGCACGTTGGCATCGGTAAGGGCGGCCACTATCTGTATGTCTTGCCCGAGGTCGCCCTGCAACTGGAGGTTGAAACTGGAGCTGAGCACCACGTCTTGGTTGTTGCCCACGCTCAACCCACGGCTAAAGCTGCCATTGTAGTCCAAGTTGCCGAAATCAATTAGACCCGTGCTGCCCTTTTCGTTCGGGTTGTAGCGGAACGGGTCGAGCAGGAAGTCTTCGGTTTGGGCAAGGTTGGCAATGTTCTTGTTCTGCCGCGTGGCATCCAGTTTTAGGGGAATGACACGGTACACGGCCTTAATGCTGTCCGCCGCCGGGCGTTGCCGCCACACCAGCGTGCCCGCCACGGCATCCACGGTATAGGCAGCGGTATCAACCCTTATATCGCCATCCCACAGCATCAGCGAGCCGGGCAACAGGCTAAGGGAATCGAGTTTTACGGTATCGGCCGTGGTGGGCACCATCTTCATGCGAAACTGCGAAAGCTGTTGTGCTTGGACCATCGAAATGCCCATGGTACCCATCAATAGCAGCATGAGAACGCGCAGCCCGGCCATACTGGCACAAGATAATTAGAATGTGGCAATGTGCTGATGTACGGAAAGCTAATCTCTATGGCTTACCGTGCAATAACAATCTTTTGATAATACGTTTCGCCCAAAATAGAAAATTGGGCCAGATGATAGCCTACGGGGCAATGGCCTATATCTAGTTGGCTATCGCCCGTGCCAATAAGATACTCGCCAAACTGTTGCCCTTGGAGGTTGAATATTGCCAAGCGGATGTTTTCTGCGGAAGGGTTTTTAATCATCAATATATTCGTGGCGGGATTTGGATACAGTTCAATACTGCCGAGGATGCTTATGTCGTTTATTGATGTGGGTTCCAATACTACTTTGCTGCCAAATACATTTCCGCAAACATTGGCATACACTACGGATTCGCTATATAAATCTGTGGGATTTACTGCATACGATAATTTTCCAAGGCACTCATAAGAGGTAGCATAGTTAAGATCTATGTCCAACCAAGCCAAGTTTCTACAGCTATCGGCATAGGTGCTGTATATGCCATAATTATAAGTGGCTTGGCGGCGGAGGCTTAGTAAGTTGCTCCCCGTAGTGTCTTCCAAATAATCAATTGAAACTATTCTTCTAGAAACCCCTTGCTCCGGAACGCCCGAGCCAACAAAACTTGATAAATGGTCATAAGAAACCGTGATGGTATCGGTAATTATTGGATAAACTTTGTAGTTAATGATTTTTTGCCTTTCGCGGTGGAAAGTAAACGTTATGGAGTTTCCTCCATTGTAATAAGATTTGTCTAGCACTTCATAGTATTCATAATATATCTGGTCAGTTGAGTAGTCAGACTCTTTTTTACGCAACTGGTAGTAATCGCCGATGCCGTAGCTGTACATATCGCCATAGGTATGCGGTTGGCGATGGGTTTGCCTCAACAATTCTGTGTTTTTGGGAAACTCCAAAAAAATGGGAGCCGTGAGCAGGCCATGGTTCGCGGAAAGTTTAAGCTCCGTGCTGTCCCATTGCTTCATTTCGTGGCTCATAAAGTAGGGAACCAGTAGTTGGATGGTCTTTACGGAATCGACTACCGAACCCCAAATGGTGGCAGTATCCATAGATACCACTGTTGCATAAATCACGGTGCCGGCACTATCAACAAACCATTTCCACGTATCGCCTATTTTGGCCCGCGAGTCTATTGTTATGTTTTGTCCATAACGATTAGAGAATACATCGGTGCTATCAATCCGTTTAATTACTTCATAACCCGCCCACACCGGATATTGCGGATTAATTGTTTGGGTTGTAGCGGCGGCATTGCAATCGGGGTCGAACTTTATGGTTCGGTGCATTGTATAACGGATGCCGTTGTGTGTTACAATGCTGTCAGTAGCCATCAATGCCCTATATTCCCCACGGTGGTTGATGTAGTACAAGGTGTCATTCGGCAAAAAAACAGACCATTGCTGTGCCTGTAATATACCATTTGCTAAAAGCCATAAAACTGCGACTAGAGAAAACTTCATGCAGTGGTTTTTTTAGGAAGATATAGTTTTTTGGGTTGATTATTTCATATTTATGGGATATGCATTTGTGCGGAATGGATGCATGCAAACCCCATCTTCATTTACATTTTCCTATTTTTGGCCAGTAACCAATCTGTAGCGATAGTGAAGTTTTTGGAGCGTTTTGTTGATATGGAGACCCAGAGCCAAGTGTTTTTCTACTTCGTGTTCGCGGTGGTTATTATGTCCATAGCCGTTTTGGCCACTCGTATCGTGCGGGGGTTGATGGACCGGTATTTCCGCAAAACCAGCCTCTCCTCCAAAATAGACCCCACGCGCTACACGTTTACCAAAAACGCCGCCAGCTTCCTTATTTTCCTTATCGCCATCATCGTTGTTTTCTACACCATTCCCTCGCTGCGGGCGTTGGGGCTCACGCTGTTTGCCAGTGCGGGCATAGTGGCGGCCATCATCGGCTTTGCCAGCCAAGCGGCGTTTTCCAACATCATCAGCGGCATCTTTATCGTTATTTTCAAACCCTTTAGGGTGGATGATTTGATAACCGTGGGCAACAACATGCAGGGCGTGGTGGAAGACATTACGCTGCGCCACACCGTTATCCGCAATTTCGAAAACCGCCGCATCGTTATTCCCAACACGGTTATCAGCAACGAAATCATCATCAACTCCACCATTACCGACGAAAAGGTGTGCGTGTTGCTGGAAATATCCATTAGCATGGAGTCCGACATTGATGCGGCCATCGCCATTATGCGCGACGAGGCCATGAAACACCCCAAGTGCATAGACAACCGCACGGCGGAAGACATGGAAAACCTAGTGCCGATGGTACGTGTACGCGTAACCGGTTTCGGCGATTCATCCATCAACCTACGGGCGTGGATATGGGCCAACACTTCGGGCGAGGGATTTGAGATGAAGTGCGATTTGTTCCGTAGTATTAAGCTTCGGTTCGATAAGGAAGGTATTAGCCTGCCGCACCCGCACCGTACCATTGTTCATAAAAACGGAGGGCTGGCCATCGATGTCGCGCAAGTCGAATAAAAAGTACCGGGAGCAAATCGGCAGGTCGCCGGGGGCGTTGGTATATACCGGCGAGGATGGGGGCAAGGATGCCACCATTACCCTTATATCTTACAACAGCGACAAAATATCGGTAAGCAGTTGCAACCGTATCGATGAGCTGCTCCCAGCATTGAAGCCCGACAACATCAACTGGGTGGACATCGACAAGCTGCAAGATGTAGCGTTGGTGGACCAAATAGGGCAGCAGTTTAAGCTGGACCCGTTGGTGGTGGAAGACATTTTGAACGTGGACCAATTGCCGAAATTTGACGACCTGCACCATTACATTTTCGTCTCCCTAAAGATGCTCTCGCTGGAGGGCAACTATATTAGGGAAGAGCAGGTGAGCTTAGTGTTGGGCCAAAACATGCTGCTTTCGTTCCAATCCATGCCGGGCGATGTGTTCAACCCTGTGCGCAAGCGCATTGAAAACCCCAACGGCCGCCACCGCCGAAAAGGTGCGGATTATCTGCTGTATTCGTTGATAGACGTGGTGGTAGACCACTATTTTCTGGTAGTGGAATACCTCGGGGCCCGCTTGGCGGAACTGGAGCTGCGGGTGTCGGGCAAATCGGATAAAAGGCTCGTGCAGGAGATTACGGAGCTGAAAAGGGAGTTTGTGTACCTGCGCAAAGTACTGTTGCCCTTGCGAGAGGCCATACGCAAACTGGCCGGCAGCGAGAGCGATTTGATTGACGATAGCAACGGGAAATACTTTAACGACGTGCTGGACCACGTGAACCAAGTGATACAGGACCTAGAAGCCCAGCGCGAACTGCTCGGCAGCGTGATGGACCTATACAACTCATCGCTTACCTACCGCATGAACAATGTGATGAAAACGCTCACCATCATCACCACCGTGTTCATACCGCTTACGTTTATAGCGGGCGTATATGGCATGAACTTCAAGTTTATGCCCGAGTTGGAGTGGCGATGGGGCTACCCTGTTACGCTCGGGGCGATGCTGGTAATAGGCTTGGGGATGTTTGTGTGGATGAAGCGAAGGGATTGGTTGTGAGTTGGTTAATCGGTTGATTGGTTTATCGGTTCATCAGTTAATTTGTTTGCCGATAAGATTGTGGTTGAAAAAGGCATTGGTCATTTAATGTTTTTGCAATTTTCATAACGTTAAAACCAATCAATCAGTTAACCAATCAACAGATGAACTGATAACTGATTAACCAATCAACTAATAACCAATCAACCAATATTGGCTTGGTTGTTGTTAACCTTATATTAAGAAAACAAACCACAAGGTTTTGAACGATAGAACACCATATGGAGGAAGTCTACTACTAGCCGAGCCTTTTATGGCCGACCCCAATTTTAAGCGCACCGTGGTTGTACTGGTGCAACATAACGAGGAGGACGGCACGCTGGGCTTTGTGCTTACCCGCCCGGCACCCATGGTGCTGGAAGATGTAATAGATGGCTTCGAGGGATTCGCGGCACCTCTTTTTATTGGCGGTCCGGTACAAATGGATACGCTGCATTACTTGCACTCGTTGGGCGACCAATTGCCCGGTAGCCAAGAGGTGGCACCCGGCCTTTTTTGGGGCGGCGATTTCGATGTGCTGAAGGAATTGGTGGCCAGCAAGCAAGTGCAGCCGCAGCAGTTTAAGTTCTTTTTGGGCTATTCGGGCTGGTCGCCGGGGCAGTTGGAAGAGGAAATGCAAGACAACTCTTGGATAGTACATGCCGCCAAGGACAAGTACATTTTCAAAACCGATGCGGAAAACCTTTGGAAAAGGGTGTTGGAAGAAAAAGGCGGCGAATACGCCATGATGGTCAACTTTCCGGAGAATCCTATTTTGAACTAGACACAAGATGTGAGACACAAGACACAAGACTGCTTCAAATAGTGGTTGATAATTGAATAATTTTCCGTCTTGAGTCTCGTGTCTTGTGTTTTGTACCCCGTGTCTACTTTTACCAAGGTTTTTAAGAAGCAAAACATAAGACTGCTGCAAATAGCGGTTGCTTGTTTAATTATATTCTGTCTTGTGTCTTGTGTCTCGTGTCTTGTGTCTATTTTTGCCCCATGAAGAAAATCCTTTTTCTGGATAGGGACGGCTGCTTGATTATTGAGCCGGAAGACTGGCAGATTGATTCCTTGGAGAAGTTGAAGTTTTACCCCAAGGTTATCCGAAACCTTTATAAACTGCAACACGAACTGGGCTACGAACTGGCCATGGT
>CAYYZT010000077.1:10274-11240 GCA_964476015.1 uncultured Chitinophaga sp. | reverse complement strand
CCTACAAACATTACTGGATTCGACCTAAACGGCGTGGGACATTGGCTCATGCGCTTTTGGTTGGGGACAATGGCGTACACGTCGTAATCCAAAGCATAGCCGTTAGTAAGCGAGGCATGGATATAGCTGATGGGGATATTTACTGTTTTGCTACTGTCTGGCGATAAAGCCAGATTGGTAAGTTGCTGGTGGGCAAAGCTCATGGCGCAGTTAAACCACGAGAGCCGTTCCGAATGAACCAGAACGCTGTTGAGGATAGTGGAGCCGTCGTTTCTAATGGTTATGCTCAATCCGCCATCAAAGCTTACCACCCCATTTCCGTTGCCAAACAGTTCCAAATTCCAATAGTTGGATATACTGAAGCGGCATGCTGTAACGGTAACGCTGTCGTGGCTAGTGGCATGGTTCCCGTTAAAACCCACCGTTCGGAGCACGGACGAAGATATTTCGGCCGAAGGCAAAATGCCCGCTACGGCATACAGCGAATCTTTAACGGCCAATGCTTTGGGCTGGGTACAATAACTAGGCAACTCCACCCAACCGAAAAAAGGGCCCTCGCTAGACGATAGGGCGAATTTGTGGTTGATAGTATCTTCCCACAGCATATAATCATGCCCCGTATCAGCATCGAAAACATCAACCAAGGAGTACCCGGCAGTACCGATATTCGCCGATATTATCAGCACGGCGTTTTTGTCATACCCTTCTAAATTTCCATGCACATCCATTAGCACCAACAGATTGCCTTGCAGATAGCTGGCCTTAATTGAGGGGAAGATGGTTTGGGGTGCTAGTAAAGTACCATGTAAGTCCAGTTGGTATGCAACCGAATCGGTTACCACCCACAACAACGTATCCAATATATGCAGGCCCACAATGTTGCGGTTGGCCCACCGATGTTCCCATTGTTTGTTGCCCGCGGTATCGTAGCACACCACTATGTCTCTTCGCTGTTGGTCGTTGGGC
>CAYYZT010000077.1:7192-10264 GCA_964476015.1 uncultured Chitinophaga sp. | reverse complement strand
TGGGCTTTGCTGCCGATACCACGATTAAGGAATCGTTGGCGGCTATCTTGTCGAACCCGCTTTTGTAATGGGTATCCGTTACTAGGTTCACCACACTGTCCTGCCCGTTCAACCAATCGATAAAGCCGTTCGCCTCGTCCGCAGGATAGTCGTCGGCTATCATGTTATAGCCCGTTATATAATAACCCCGAGGATTTTGGATAACGGTGTGGTACGTGGCATAGCCAAAATAGAACGGTTTGGTATGCTGCCAAACCACATTGCCGCTATTGTCGAGCTTTACGGCATAGGGCAATATACAATGGTCTTGCTCGCCCACAGCCACCCAGCCCTGCGGGTGTGGTGCCACATCGGCAATAGCGTTATCGAACGGTTCGGTAACCACGGTTTCGAAAACATCGTTTTGGCCTTGCGCCAACCACGCGGCCAGCATGGCTATGGTAATCAATAGTCCTTTTTTCATGGTATCAATATACAATGAAAAAGCAGCATACCCGCTTGCGGAAAGTCAAAGTATTGTAAAAATGTTAGGTGTATCCCTTCACAAGATCTATAAGTAGTATGTCCTTGGAACACCCACCCGACCCTTACTCTTTAACCAACCTAAACACGGCCGACTGGCCTTCGCCGTTCTCCACTTGAACCATATAGAGGCCCGATGGCACATCTACAGGCATGCTAATGGCATTGGTATGTATAAACTGCTGGGTGGCCATTACTTGGCCTAGGGTGTTCACCAATTTTACGGTTAGCATGTTTTGCACCGTACTCATATCGATATGCAGCAATCCGTTGGTGGGGTTAGGATAAAGCTTGGTATTGGCCGCAAAGGTTATATCATCAATACCGTCTATTACGATGCTAAAGCACGCCGAGGTATCGGTACAGCCATTTTTGGTAACGGCTACGGCAAAGTTGCCATTGGCAGTGGCGGTATATTGCAAAAAGGTGCCGTTGGTGGCTATCGGGGCAAAGCCATTGTTACAATCCAGCCACTGGTAGGTAGCCCCGGTAAGGTTGGCAGTAAGCGTGGTAGCGTTTACGCGGGTTACGCTTGCATCCACCGTATCGCTGGTAGTAAGGGTAACTTGTACGGAGCTTCCGCAGCTGTTTGCATCGGATATCAAAACAGTATAAGTGCCTCCCGCCAAATCGGTAAAGCTATTGCTGGTTTGGAAACTGCCACCATTAATGGAATACTGCAAAGGCAACAGTCCCGGTGCGCTGGTAATGGTAATGCTGCCATTGTGCAGCCCGCAACTTGCATTGATGCTATTATACTCTATATTTCCAACGTTGTTGATAATTGCGCCCGATGCTACCCAGTTGCTGGTGCTACCGGTAAGGGCAAAGCCCGTTAACGAGCCAGAATGGCCGTTGCCGGTATGATCGGCAAGGTTTGTTGATGCTGCATTGCTGCCACCGGCAGTGCCGTTGTTAAAGTTGTAATAAGCCATCAAGTTGGTTTCGTCGCCCACAAGGGTGCTGTTCATCAACTGGCCTATCTCGCAAGCCGAGCGCACTCCGTTCCACACGCGCACCTCGTCCATGGTACCCGTATAAAACTGGGAAGCATCGCTGCGACTACCCAAGGTCATGATGCCATTGGTGCCAGTGCTGGTGGTGCCACCTAGTGTGGTAGCTTGCAGAATGCCGTTTTGATATATTTGTATCGTATTGGCTGCGGTGTTCCAAGTGGCGGCCACATGAAGCCACACGCCTGGGGTATAACTGATGGTAGTTTGTCCGCTAATAGTTATGCCATTTTCTACAACATAGTAATAGACATTGTTGGAGGCGGTAAGTGATAAAGACACCAGATTGGTGGTACTGGTTTGGGCAAACAATACGCGCTGGAAAGTAGCACTCTGTGGTAAAATCCAAGCTTCTACGGTATGGCTAAAAGAAGCAGTATTGCTTAGTACATTGGGTACCGTGGAAACCACATGGTCGTCAACCCCATCAAAATTCAAGGCATTGCCGGAGTTTTGGCCTTTTAATCCGATAGCGGTCGCAAATAGAAACAGAGGTAAAAATACGTAGTGCTTCATCATGGCATGGCAATTATGGTGAAACACTAAGATACGATGCGGATTTTAATATATTCCCTGCCAAAAAAAGATATGGTTAATCGGTATGGATATGTGGTTGATTGGAAGCGGAAATGCAGAGCTTCGCAATGTCACCCACCCCTCAACTCGCAACCCGTAACCCGTAACTCGCAACCCGCAACTAGTTTGATACGCTCCGAACCGACATAGCTAGTCCTTGCATCCCCGCCCATTATCCCGTATTTTTATGGCATATCCGCCGTGCGCAAACAGCTACAACAACTCTGGGATTATGATTTTGCCCATGCCAAGGCGTGGCCATACCTGCTTGTGGGCGGCATGATAGCCGTTGGCGGGGTAGGGTATGTGCTGCTGGAGGTATGGTTTGGCATGATACCCGAACTTAGCGGCACCACCATCACCAGCGTATGGGGCAAGTTGGCCAACCCGCTAAACGGCCCGCTTACCTTGGAGGCCGTTTTCCCTGCCTTGTGGATAGCCATTTCCGTGTTCACCATTGCGGTGCGGGTGGTGGTTATCGTTAGGGGCTATCGCCTGTCGCAGCAGGCATTGGGCAAGAGTGCCTTTGCCCGGCTGTTTTCTACTTACATGACTTCCTTTTTCGTCGGCATGTTGCTGGAAGTGTTGCTGGTGGTGGGGCTATCCGTACTGGGCATTTGGGCCGGCCTAAAGCTGGAACTGGGCACCAACATCATTGCCCACGGCGTAGAGTGGGTGCGTGGCTTTATCGATACCCGAGTGCCCAACCTCGTCAGCATCAAATCGTATTGGGTGGCCTTGGCCGTAACCATATTGGTATCGGGCCTGCCGCTGTATTTTGTACATTGGCTATCGCATAAGTCGCGCTTTTTTTGGTACGTTTTCCACCGGGCGCACCACTGCCCGCAGTACCTGCACCCGTTGGCCGCGCCACCGGCGTTTGCGTTCGGTTTTCTGCTTGTCGTGCCATCCAGCATGGTATCCATAGCGGTTTCCAAAGTGCTGTACACCGAGCCGCTGG
>CAYYZT010000077.1:792-7182 GCA_964476015.1 uncultured Chitinophaga sp. | reverse complement strand
CTGTGGTTTACGTTTGGCTACAGCATGGAGATATTCAACCACGCCTCGGCCAATTACCAGTTTGCCCTGCGCAACCCGCTGGTGCGCAACTTGTGCCGCCTGTACGGCGACCGTGGCGTGTACCACTTAATGCACCACTCCAGCAAGCCGGGCGACGAGATGATAAACCTCAGCAGCGGCCCGCTACAGGTGTGGGATAGGCTTTTCGGCACTTACCGTGCCCCGTATGCCGAAACGCCCGAGGTGGGCCTTACCAACAACCCCGTTATCAAGATGAACCCGTTCCGCATTATCCTCAGCGGGGTAGCACAACTAACTTACGAACTGAGGATGAACAAAGGCTGGCTTACCCGCTGGCGGGTTATCTTCGGCGACATCTACTACCAACCGCCCATCACCAAAGATTTCCTGATACTGGGCTACGCCGCCAAAACCAGCGAGCAAGCAGTGGAAACACCCGCCGCTACCCCCGTAGCAGCAGCGCAATACGAACTGGCCACCGAATGATGGGCGTTAGGCAATTGTTTTTGATGGATTGCTTCGGCGCGTTGGTAAGTGCCGCCATTCTGGGCGTGGTGCTACCCATGTTTGAGGATACGTTCGGTATGCCCACAAGGGTGCTGTATGTGTTGGCGGGTATCGCTTTAGTATTCGCAGTGTATTCCGCATTTTGCTATGGGCTGCGTAAACGCGCCGTTTACCTTAAAGCCATTGCCGTTGCCAACCTGCTATACTGTTGCCTTACGGCTGGGCTGGTATTCTATTGGCACGCCCACCTCACCACGCTGGGGCTGGTATATTTTGTGCTGGAAATGGCAGTGATATTGGGTTTGGTAGTGTGGGAGTGGAGAAGGGCAAATCTTCCTCAGCCCGCTGCGGAAGTTATACTTCCGCAACATTGAGTTGCGAGGCTGTGCCTCGCTACTTCACCATCCAAATAGGCCCGTTCTTCGTGCCAAACTTCGTCAGTTTTCCATCCTGCACCAATTTGGCCAGTGTGGTTTCGGCTTGCGGCATGGTTACATCGCCCAGTTCGGCAAACTCACGGGTGGTAAGGGTTGGGTATTTGGCAAACAGGCCCTGCCAGCTTTGGTCGTAGGGCAACCGCTCGGCCTGTGCATATACCTTGAGAATGGCGTTTACGAAAACGCTGTAAGGCTTTACGCCATATACCGTTTCGGTTTTGCCCTTGCCATCGGTAACAAATAGGGTAGGGAAGCCCCGAACGCCATACTGGCGGGCAAGGTCCAAATCGGCTTGGAAAAGTGCTTTGGCCCCGTTCTCGTAATCCTGTTGCAGCTTCGCCGCATCCAAACCCACTTGGGTAGCGGCAGCCGAAAGGTGCTCCCACTTGGTGATGTTCTTCTTTTGCAGGAAAACCATTTCCCTTATCGCCCTCAAAAACAAGATAGCCTTATGCCCATCCTGCATTTGCGCGGCCTTAAAGGCAATGGACGGCGGGTAAGACGAGTGCAGCGGATCATCCAGCCATACATCGCCATCAATCGGCATTTGGTAGTGGTGGCTTACCTCGTCCCAGTGGTGCGCCACGTCCGACGGCTTGCTGATGCCGCCACTGTTGTAGCTCCAGTCCGGCAGCAGGCCGCCCATATGGTACTCTATATCCACAAACGCGCCGTACTCCAGCTTCAGCCTGCGCAGTTGCGGCTCAATGCCCCAGCATGAGGAGCAGATAGGGTCGGTAAAGTAAACAATCTTCACCGGCTTGGTGCCAGTGGCTATGGGTTGCGCGCCAGGGGCGGTGCTATCGCCGGGCATGGCGCAGCCGTCAACCGGGTCGCACAGCAATGGATTTTTTTGGTCGTTCATAGCGTTACTGTTTTGTGCCGAACAGCCCAGGCTGCCCAGCGAAACCATTAGCAACAATAGATAGTGTAGCGGCTTCATCGGCGGTAAATGATTATCTTCATGCAAAGGTCGCCATCGTTGGAGGCATTTGCAATAAGTCAGAAAAACATGACCACTACCCACAGTACCGACAAACCCGAAACCTGCCCCGCCCAAGGGCTGCTGAAACTGCTATCGGGCAAGTGGAAGCCCGAGATTTTCCGCTTGGCATTGGATGGGCCCGTGCGGTTTAGCGGACTGCTGCGTCAAATTGAAGGCTCCAACAAACAAACCCTCGCCGTCGCGCTCAAAGAACTGGAAGAAGCCGAGCTGCTCTCGAAGGTTGTGGTTCGATTAAAGCCCCTGCATATTGAGTACCGGTTGACGGAGAAAGGGCTGGGGCTGGTGGAGGTTTTTAGGGTTTTGGAGGGGGTGTGAGAGGGGGATTAACAATACGCATGTCTCTACTCGCAAGTATAAGCAGATGTGGCTTTGCCGTAGTCATCTCAATTTAAGTTTACCCATTCGGTATTTGTATAATCGCAGCCATATAAATAGTTCGTACACCCATAGAACTTATAACGGTTTCCGTTTTTCGCAACGCTTTGTTTTCTCAATACTATATCCGCGGTTACACAGTTCGGACATTTTTTATTTAAAGTTTGTCCGCTTTCGACTTCTAGTTCAGCAATAAACTTTGACTTGTATGAACTATCTGCAATAAAGTATATTTGCTGCTTAGCTCGAGTCATAGCCACATAAAAGAGTCGCCTTTCCTCCCCGTTCTCAAATTGATCTGCCTCACTAAGTAAAAGATTTAGTACTTGATCATCCGACATTTCAGATGGGAAGCCATGCTTTCCTGAATTGCAGTTTAAAACAATTACTACATCAGCTTCAAGACCTTTAGCTTTGTGAACAGTCATAAAGTTTGCTGTTAAGCTTCTAGCTACGCCTTCATCAGTTCGGATGCTATAAGAAACTGTCTCATATTGTCTGTCAATTTGCAAAACCCCAGTTTCATTTTTTAACCTTTTCTCAAAATCAAAACTATATCGGCCAAGCATGTAAATTGTTTTATTCTCAATATTACTGTCTGTTTTTAGCAATTGATTGAAAATGTTTAAAACCGCAAAAGTATCATCATGGTTTTCAGATGTTGAGTAATGGATTTTATAATCTGTGGTTTGCCGAACAGATGTTCCTTTCAACTCTTTTTTTGCTTGATTAGGGTTTTTCTGAATGAAGTCACTTGAAAGTTTAATTAAAGGATTATGAAAGCGATAAGTTGTTTCAATTTTTGATTTCGCAGTAAAACCGAAGTATTTTTCAAATTCTTTGAATAATGCTATGTCGCTACCGCTAAATCGATATATGGACTGCCAATCATCACCAACACAAAATAATTTGCAAGAAGGGTTACTTGCCTTAATTGAATTAATTAGCTGGTACCTTCCAATGGAAATATCTTGAAATTCATCAATAACAACATAGCTAAATTTCTTTTTGAATTTTCCATTTGTAATTAACATTGAGGCTTTATTTATCATGTCACTGAAATCAATTTCGCCTCTTTCTGCTAAGTGCTTTTCATATTGCTTATAAATAGGTTTAAGAATGTCAATAAACAGTGAGTTTCTCTGTTTTGAGAAATTACTGTTAAGCATTCGGTTCTTTATAATCACATGGGGAGATATGGAATAATTATTTGACTTCATTAGAGTGATAAATGTTCCAAACAATTTGATAAAGCTTTTGATCTCATCATTTGCTACTCTATTTATTATTTCCCAAATTTCTTCTGCTGGTTTTGGTTGTAAGATTATTCCAGCTTGCGTCAAATGTTTAGTGAGATTTTCAAATAATATATTCTCACTCATTTCATAACTATACGTTTCTATTAATGTTGTATTATTGTCGGCATGTAGCTGTCTTGCCCAATGAATTTTTTCCCAATACTTATTCTTAGCTTGCTGCTGCGACTCACCGTTCTTTCTAAAAAACTCTGGAATATTGCCATTTCGAGCTACGGCAAAATGCTCTAAATAGACAACCCTTCCATTTTGATGAATTGTAAAATCTGGTTTGTATTGTCTGTATTTCTCGTTAGCAGTATCATGCTCGTATGGAAATTCATATTTATAATCCACTCCATTGAAAAGAAGGAAATTTGCAATTTTACATTCTTCAATGCTTTTTACAACTTCCATTTGGTAAGTTACTTTTCCATTACTTGTAATTTCTTTTAGTTTGTAAGTCCTGAAATTTTGATCCTTGATATATTGGATGTAATCCCCTTGGTTAGCAAACTCAAATTGGGATTTTACGGGTTTAAGAAAGTCTATAAAGTATTCAGTAACCATTTTTAAATAGTTCTGGTCTTTAGTGAGTTCCTGAAAGTATCTTGTTAGTAGGGGTAAGAATTGGGCTTCGTCAAAAATGCTTGGTTGTCTACCTTCACTTTCTACGATTACATCCTTACCAAATTTGTGAAAGGTCTTTGCTTGAACCCCTTCGATGTTTACTCTATTAGCAAGTGTCGAAGCTGATTTGTTAGTAAAAGAAATTAGAAGGATTTCTTCAGGATTGACTTTGTATCTATCAATTACATAATTCACTTTCCCGACAATGGTGGTGGTTTTTCCAGAGCCAGCTCCTGCAATGACCATATTATTATCCTCGTCAGTAACAATTGCCGTTCTTTGTTGTTTATCTAGCTTCCTACCTTCTATTTTGTCAAAAAAAGTACTGTAAGCTTGGAGTTCTTTGCTTATAAAGGTTTTGTTGTAATCGTTTCTAAGATTTTCACTACTGGAAAAGTAATTGTTAAACTGTTTGATGGTTTGTATCTCACCAAAGGACAGATTAATAAGTTCAAAGGGTTTTCCTATAAGCTTATTGAAAAGATTCTCATGTTCATTTTTCCATGTTGTTAGTTGATAGTTTGTAAAATAGCCTGAATGGAAGTTTAAAAATTCAGTGAATGTGGTTGTGGCTTGCTTTATACTATCAAGATTTGATTTATAAAAATCAAAAAGTTTTTGCCTTGTTGCCTCCCGATCTTTGGCAAGCTTTTCTTCCAGAGCCTTTCTATTGCGTTGTTTTTCTTGATGTCTTTGATAAAACCAAACACCAGTAAGCATAAGTGCTATCAATAGCAGAAATCGTAAAATCTCTTTCATTCACCTAGTATTATGGGCAATTGTTTAAAGCAAATACTTATTCAGTTTATCAATCAATACATCAAGCGAAGACGAGATTTCTCCATTTAAAACTTGTTTGTACGTTACTAATCGTACTTGAGGCGCATCTATAGTTAGACAAAAGTCTGGATCGACTATATATTTTTTCGAATAGTGCTCGGATAAATATCTATATGTAGCATCAGAAAAGATACCTAAATCAATAGGATGGAAACCTTCCTGCCACGTAACGAATTTGATTGCCCCAATACTTGGCTTCTCTTTTTTCCCGAATGAGAAGACGTGGCTGGGTGTGGTTTGAATAGGAATGTTTTTAATGACGATGGGTTCACTTGATTTATGTTTAACAAACTCTAGATTAGATATAGGACGCCAAGTTGAAAAATCAAAATCTTCATAATTATACAATATGTCGATATTCCTTTGATACATTTTCCTTGTATTGTTGTGCTTGGTCACTTCTAACTTGTTCAACAGCTCTTCAAGCTTTTCCTTGACTATAAGATTACTATTACTCTTATAAGCATTGCTGAGCCCACTTATACTTGGTATCCAATAGTCTCCGCCACCGTCAGGATTAGATTCTTTAGGAAACTTTAACCTCTGAGCAAAATTAGATTGCCTTTTATCAGACAATCTTCTAAATTCGACCAATTTCTTTATGGGTAATTTATTTATCATCATGTCAAAACTTAGAGAAACACTAAGATTAGTCTAAGTTAAAAATTTTAGTATGATTTTGCTAAAATTCGATATTTTTTATTCGCACATAATATGTTCAATGCCGGACAAAGCCGTGCACTTGATATTGTGCTGTTAGCTATTACGTAAACAATGTTGCGTGGGTAGCCATAAGCTATTGACTTCAGTTTCACGTATACTTATTGCGAATTTTTGGCACCTATTGTTAGGCAGTAAAATAGGTGAATGAAATTGGGAATAAGTTAGATAAAATCTCAACCAATGGCCCAAACTGTGACAAAAAAGAAAAAGCCGCAATTATATCTCAAAAATTTGCCGCAATAGCTCAAAATGTCTCAAAAAGGGGTGTTTTTATCATAAAAATACCTCAAAAAATGTCTCAAAAATGCCGCAATAGCTCAAAATGGGCACATCGGGCAAAAACCGCTATCTTAGCCCCATGCTTCCCAATTTTTCCAAGCTCGATTTACAACAGCAACTCAACCGCCTGCCCCGCCCAAACGTAGACACAGCAACGGTTTGGCAAACCCCGGAGGGTGTCCCTGTTAAGGGCCTCTACACCCCCCAAGATAGCCAAAACCTAAGCCACTTGGGCTTTTCGGCGGGTCTGCCGCCTTTCCTGAGGGGGCCATATAGC
>CAYYZT010000077.1:0-782 GCA_964476015.1 uncultured Chitinophaga sp. | reverse complement strand
CCATATAGCACCATGTACATCGTAAAGCCTTGGACTATAAGGCAATATGCGGGTTTCAGCACCGCCGAGGAGAGCAACGCCTTCTACCGCCGCAACCTAGCGGCTGGCCAAAAGGGCCTCTCCGTGGCCTTTGACTTGGCTACCCACCGGGGCTACGATAGCGACCACGAACGGGTAGTGGGCGACGTAGGAAAAGCGGGCGTAGCCATTGACAGCGTGCTGGATATGAAGATACTTTTCGATAATATCCCCCTCGACGAGATGTCCGTTTCCATGACCATGAACGGTGCCGTGCTGCCCATCATGGCCTTCTACATCGTGGCCGCCGAAGAGCAGGGCGTACCCCTCGCAAAGCTAAGCGGCACCATACAAAACGACATTTTGAAGGAGTTTATGGTGCGCAATACCTATATATATCCGCCTGATGCCAGTATGCGTATCATTGCGGATATATTTGCATTCACAAGCCGTAGTATGCCTAAGTTCAACAGTATCAGCATTAGCGGCTACCACATGCACGAGGCCGGGGCCACCGCCGATATAGAGTTGGCCTACACCTTGGCCGACGGTTTGGAGTACATCCGCACCGGAATCAAGGCTGGGCTTAGCATTGACGAGTTCGCCCCTCGCCTGTCCTTCTTCTGGGGCATCGGCATGAACCACTTTATGGAAATAGCTAAGATGCGCGCCGGGCGTATGTTGTGGGCCAAGCTGGTAAAGCAGTTCAACCCCAAGGACGACCGCAGCCTGGCCCTGCGAACCCATTGCCAGACCAGCGGCTG
>CAYYZT010000076.1:2182-11318 GCA_964476015.1 uncultured Chitinophaga sp. | reverse complement strand
AACAATTTTAACGCCAGCCTTAGGCTGGGCATCATACGTCAGCCGGGGCACCGCCTCGGCACGGAACGCAAACAACAAAAAGAACCCGATTTACTATGGAGGCAAGCAGCATCAAATCCCAGTTCCCGTTGGCGGATGTAGAGGAGATACAGGCATTGATCGATATTGACCAAGCCCGCATCGAGGCGGCAGAGCGCATCAAGCCCGTAGAGCACTTTTTCCGCAACCCGGAGCGCAGCGATTATAAAGTGAGCCCCGATGGGCAGTACCTCTCTTGGCTGGCTCCTTACGAAGACCGTATGAACGTGTTTGTGCGCCATATAGCCACGGGCACCGAAAACCGCATTACCAGCCGCACCGACCGCGACATACCGGGCTACTTCTGGGCCGATGCCGACCGGCTGATATATGTGCAAGACGACGGGGGCGACGAAAACTACCACGTGTACACCATCCGCCGCGACGGCACGGGCGAGCGCGACCTAACGCCTTTCCCCGGCGTGAAGGCGGAAATTATAGACGACCTGAAAGACATCGACGGCGAAATCATCGTGGGCCTCAACAAGCGCAATGAGTCGCTGTTTGAGCCGTACCGCCTGAACCTGGACAGTGGCGAACTGACCCTACTGGCCGAAAACACCGACCCGCTGAACCCGATAGCCGAGTGGGTAACCGACCACGAAGGGCGCATCCGCGTGGCCACCCGCATGAAGGATGGCGTTTTCGGTAGCCTGCTGTACCGCGATACGGAGCAAGACGAGTTCGAGGTGCTGCAAACCATTTCTTTTAAAGACAGTTTCGCGACGCTGTTTTTTACATTCGACAACCAACAACTTTACGTAAGCACCAACTTGGGCCGCGACACTACGGCCATTGTGCGCTACAACCCCAAAACCCGCCAAGAGGAAGAACTGCTATACGCCCACCCCGAGTACGACGTGTACAACCTGCACTATAGCCACAAGCGCAAGGTGCTAACGGGCATTACCTATACCTCGTGGAAACGCCAGATAGTGTTTTTGGACGGCGAGGTGGAGCGCATCTACAACCGCCTTTTCGAACTGCTGCCGAACACGGAGGTGGTGCTCACCAGCCACGACCGCGACGAGCAACTGTTTGTAGTAAGAACTTACAGCGACCGCAGTTTGGGGGCTTACTACCTATACAACGCCACCACCGACGAGCTTACCGAACTGGCCCAAGTGGCCCCTGCCCTGCACGAGGCGGATATGGCGGCCATGCAGCCCATAACCTATACCAGCCGCGACGGCCTTACCATCCACGGCTACCTTACCCTGCCCCAAGGCAAAGACCCTAAGAACCTGCCCGTAGTGGTGAACCCACACGGCGGCCCTTGGCACCGCGACGGCTGGGGCTTTAACCCCGAGGTGCAGTTGTTGGCCAACCGGGGCTATGCCGTGTTCCAGATGAACTTCCGGGGCAGTACGGGCTATGGCCGGGCGTTTTGGGAGAAATCGTTTAAGCAATGGGGCCGCACCATGCAGAACGATATTACCGATGGCGTACAATGGCTTATCGGCCAAGGTATTGCCGACCCCAGCCGCATCGCCATCTACGGCGGCAGCTATGGCGGCTACGCCACGCTGGCGGGCGTTACCTATACGCCCGACCTGTACCGTTGCGCCATCGATTACGTGGGGGTGAGCAACCTGTTCAGTTTTCTGCAAACCATACCGCCCTACTGGAAGCCCTACCTGGACATGATGTACGAAATGGTGGGCCATCCCGAACGGGATGCCGAGGCCATGCGCGAAAGCTCGCCGGTATTCCATGTAGGCCGCATCAAGGCCCCGCTCTTTATCGTTCAAGGTGCCAAAGACCCTCGGGTGAACATTGACGAGAGCGACCAGATAGTAAAAGCCCTACGCGACCATGGCGTGCAGGTGCCCTACCTTGTAAAAGCCAACGAGGGCCACGGTTTCCGCAACCAAGAAAACAAGTTCGAGTTCTATAAGGCGATGTGCGGGTTTTTAAGGAAGTATTTGGGGTAGGGAAAGGGGTGTGATGGGGCTAATGCATCCAAAATTTGTAACCAAAATGACTTTAGATAGATTTTTGAAGCAAGTTGGCGGTTTACCTCAAAATTGCGACATATTTTACCTCAATTGCGGCATTATAGCTCAAAATTGCGGTAAAATGCCGCAAAAATAGCTCAAAAAATACCTCAAAATGTCGCAAAACGGTATTTGGGTACCATAACCGAAAAACCGTATTTTTCGCATCGCTATGGTCACTTCCAAACTGCCCGAAACGGGCACCACCATCTTTACGGTAATGAGCACGCTGGCCCGAGAGCTAGGCGCCATCAACCTTTCACAGGGTTTCCCCGATTTTCCGTGCCCGCCCGCCCTGCAAGCGGCCGTGGAACGGTATATCGATATGGGTTTTAACCAATATGCGCATATGGCTGGCGCACCGCAACTTATACAGGCCATTGCCCATAAAGTGGCTTTAACCTATGGTGCAAGCATTAACCCCGAAACCGATATTACCATAACCGCTGGGGCCACCCAAGCCATTTTTACCGCCATAGCCGCCATAGTACATCAGGGTGAGGAAGTTATATATTTCACTCCTGCTTATGATAGCTATGCCCCGGCGGTGCTTTTGCAAGGTGGCAAACCCATTGCAATAGAGTTGCAACACCCTGATTATCAGATAAATTGGCAGCGGGTAAAGGATGCCATCACGCCCAAAACACGGTTGATTATCATCAACACGCCCCACAACCCCTCCGGCACTATGATGAGTGTGCAGGATATGGAGACCTTGCAGGAATTGGTTAGAGATACTAACATATTGATTATCAGCGATGAAGTGTACGAACATATTACTTTCGACGGGCAGCGGCACGAGAGCGTACTCCGCTACCCCGAGCTAGCCAAACGGAGTTTCGTGGTATATTCCTTTGGCAAAACCTACCACGTAACTGGCTGGAAAACAGGCTATTGCATCGCCCCTGAACTGTTGATGCGGGAATTTAGGAAAGTACACCAGTACTTGGTTTTCAGCGTGAACCACCCCGTACAAATGGCCCTTGCCGAGTTGATGGAAACCCAGCCCAAGCTTTGGCAGGAGCTACCGCAGTTCTATCAACGCAAAAGAGACCTGTTTATCAAGGAGTTAGAAGGTTCTCGGTTCACCATCCGGCCCTCGCAAGGCACCTATTTCCAACTGTTGGGGTACGAAAACATTACCGCCGAACCCGATACCGAACTGGCCAAACGATGGACCAAAGAGGTGGGCGTGGCCTCCATCCCCATTTCTGTTTTCTATGATAAGCCTTTGCAAAACAAGGCATTGCGATTCTGTTTTGCAAAGAGCGACGAGGTATTGAAACAAGCAGCCGAAAGATTATGCAGGATTTAAGAATCACCCTTATACAAACTGCCCTGCAATGGGAAAACGCCCCCGAAAACCGCCAGCATTTCGACAGCTTATTGGATGATATACAACCCAGTAGCACGGATTTGGTGATATTGCCAGAGATGTTTTCCACTGGCTTCTCCATGCAGCTCGAAGCCTTGGCCGAAACCACGGAAGGCCCCACCATACAATGGATGCGGGCCAAAGCCGCCGAGTTGGGTGCAACAATTACGGGCAGCCTGATTATACAAGACCAAGGCCAGTACTACAACCGCCTTATCTGGATGCGGCCCGACGGCACTTATGAGCAATACGATAAGCGGCACCTGTTTTCCTTTGCCGGAGAGGATAAGCATTATACGCAAGGCAATAAACGATTGATAGTCAGCCTTAAAGGCTGGCGGGTGTGCCCTTTGGTGTGCTACGATTTGCGTTTCCCTGTTTGGAGCCGCAACCGAAAGGAGTACGACCTGTTGCTATACGTGGCCAATTGGCCTGAACGCCGCAACTATGCTTGGAAACACCTGCTAATCGCTAGGGCCATTGAAAACCAATGCTATGTGGCAGGACTAAACCGCATCGGTGCCGACGGCAACAACATAGCCCATAGTGGCGACTCGGCCATTATCGACCCCTTGGGCGAAGTGCTTTTTACCCTTGCCAATGAGCCTTTCGTTAAAACCTTTACCCTAAGCGCCTCCCATCTTATTGAAACCCGCGAAAAATTTAGGTTTTTGGATGATGGGGATGGGTTTGTGATTGGTTAAGCATAACAATCTAATGTTAATTGCTGAGGTAGATTATTAGCGTGCATAACACAATCAAAGGTAAAGCCGTTATTGTATTTTCTAGGTTCTGCTTACCCTGTGCGGAATGGAACACTTGATAATGGAATATAAACAACTGCAACATGAATTGCTTTTCCCTGAATGGTTTCTTGGGTCTTTCAGCATGCTTATTGCTTCCTTTCTTAACCGCCTGCAACCTCTCAATACCACCAAAACCAACTGAATTTCTGGGGGACAATATTGATGACTGGAAAACACATTTTCAAATTGAAAATGAAGACCTATGGTCTGTTTCCGACGGAAAGTTAATTTTCCAAGGGTCGGAAGAGATTAATAAGCTTACACTACCGTTAAATGATATACCAAGTGATCTTCTTAAACCCGGAAGGATAACAGCCCATGTTGAAATGAATGGCATTTTTAAAGAAGCGGATCAACATTCCTTTTATGGTTTCGAACTAGCTAACGCTGTTAATAGCATTAAGTTTGGGCTTACCGGTGCGGGAACTCTAGTGGCGTTTGATAATGATATGCTGCCCTTGCCTATAAAGGTAAGCAGAAATGAAAATTGTACTCCAAGACAAGAAAATGCTGATGTACTTTTGAGCTTTGCCATGTACGGAAATAAAAAGGGATGGACCATCGATTTCGGTGCAAAGAATTGCAAAGAGGTATCTCAATATATGTTAAGAGCATTTATTGCAACGGAGACCAAGGAGAAATTTGATAAACTTTCGCTGGTAGCTTACAAACCTGCCAATAGCGATACCCCTGTTTGGTTTCGTAATTTGACAATTTGGAAGGACTGGGCTCCATTCGATTAAATACAGCATTTCAATTGTTTTGTGCCAGAGCATATAGATTGCCCACAGCGGCGACTCGGCCATTCAAGTTCACTCCATGAGTGTCCGGACCGCTACTTGAGTGTTTGCCACAGCCGATCTCAATCTCCCCGCCCATCCTACGTGGCGGTCAGGCCACTGTCGACCGTCAACAGAAATCATTCACCCAACCTACCCCGAAACAAGGTAACTTTGCGGAACATTATTGAAATCCCACAATCCAAAAAATCCCGTGAATCAGAATAAAGAAGAAATAGACGCCCAGTTTATCAAGATAAAGCAACGCGTGTACCGCCAGTTCAAAAAGAATCCTGACTTGGATGCCATCCTGTTTCTTATCGGCATCCGCGAGGCAGGGCTGCTGCCCAAGCGTTTCAAAAAAGAGGAAAAGCAAGACCTGATGCACATTGCCGTGTGCCGCCTGCTGAGCGAGGAAGGGTACTACGAACTGGAAGGCCTTGACAAAGACGGCTGGCCCCACTGGGTGGCCGTAAAGGCCGTGCCGAAACTAGCGGCAGAGGAACAGGAATATTTGTTGAAAAAACAGATAATTCGTTATTTTGAGCATCTTTAAACCTCCTCCCATCTATATGAAACGTACTATCCCTCTTTTTTTATTAACCGCCCTTGTAATGGCATTTAGTGCCTGCAAGGAAAAAAACGACCCAGCAGCCGTGGTAAAAGACCAACCTGATGGCTTATATGCCGTAATCAATACCTCCAAAGGAGACATTGCCCTGAAACTGGAGTACGAGAAAGCCCCGATTACCGTGGCCAACTTCGTGGGCCTTGCCGAAGGCACCATCCAAAACGAAATACGCCCGCTGGGCAAGCCGTTTTACGATAGCCTTACCTTCCACCGCGTGGTGCCCAACTTTATGATACAAGGCGGCGACCCTAAGGGCAACGGCACTGGCGGCCCCGGCTATCAGTTCGAGGACGAGTTCCATGGCGATTTGACCCACAGCGGCCCTGGCATCCTGTCCATGGCCAATGCCGGCCCGGGCACCAACGGTAGCCAGTTCTTCATTACCCACACCGCTACCCCGCACCTCAACAACCGCCACTCCGTGTTCGGCAACGTGGTTATCGGCCAAGGCGTGGTGGATTCCATCCGCCAAGGCGACGTGATGAACACGGTTTCCATCATACGCAAAGGCGCGGCAGCCGAGGCTTTCGATGCCACCAAGGTGTTTAACGACTACCTTGCCGAGAAAAAACGCAAAGAAGAAGAGCGTGCCGCCTTGGAAGCCGCTAAGCTGGAAGAATACAAAAAATCGGCCCAGAGCACCGCTTCGGGCCTGATGTACATTGCCAGCGACCTTGGCTCGGGCAACGCCCCTGCCCCCGGCGATACCGTACTGGTACACTACGACGGCTACCTGTTGGACGGCAGCAAATTTGACAGCAGCCGCGACCGTGGCCAACCGCTGCCGTTTGTACTGGGCACCGGCCAGGTTATCCGTGGTTGGGACGAAGGTATTGCCCTACTGAAAGTAGGCGGCAAAGCCAAATTGATTATCCCCTACGCTCTCGGCTACGGCGAAATGGGCTACCCGCCCGTTATCCCGCCCAAATCCACGTTGGTGTTCGACGTGGAATTGGTGGACGTGAAGCAGAAATAGTAGTCCACAGTCCACGGATTAGTGGAACGTTATACAAACAAAAAGCCCTTTTCGCGATGCGGGAAGGGCTTTTTGTATGGTAATATTTAGCTCCTATGGAGCTATCGAACCGTTGTGCGAATTTTTCTATGGATGCTGGACCCCTACGGAGCTTAGGTCCCAAGAGGATACAATATCTGTAGACCCGAACCCACATTACTCACTTAATAACAGCCCAAAGTTGCCCGTCTGCCAAATACGGGTTTAATTTGTATGTGTTTCCGCGCAAGGAAACGCACACTACCATGGGAAAGAAGAGTTCGCAAAAGAAGTTCGCACAGGCCGAAACCGTTACGCCCAGCAATCCGCTGCCGCTACACAAAAACACCCCCGGCTTGCCGTGGCTGAAGATACAGTGTTTGGCCATTTTCCTCACGGCATTTGTGCTGTATGCCAATACCCTCGGCAACGAGTATGCGCTGGACGACATGATAGTGCTCACCAAAAACACCTTTACCAAACAAGGTTTTGCTGGCATTGACGAGATTATGACCACCGATGCGTTCCACGGGTTTTTCGGCCCCAATTACGCATTCGTTATCGGGGGGCGTTACAGGCCCATTTCCATGGTTACTTTTGCCATGGAGTACCAATTCTTCGGGTTGGACCACCCGTGGGTTTACCACCTCAACAACATCATCCTCTACGGCCTTACCTGCGTGTTGATACTGCTTACGCTACAAAAGCTTTTCCGTGCCAAATTCGAGGGGCAGTATGCATGGCTCACCATACCGTTTATAGCCACTATGCTGTTTACGGCCCACCCCATCCATACCGAAGTGGTAGCCAACATAAAGGGCCGGGACGAGATTATGGGCATGCTCGGGGCCGTGGCCACCTTGTACTTATGTATTAGGTATTGGGAAACCAGCAAAATTTGGTACCTCATAGCCGCGTTGCCCGTGTTTGTGCTCGGCATTCTGAGCAAGGAGAACGCCATTACCTTCTTGGCCGTGATACCACTGGCCTATTACTTCTTCACACGCGAGTTTAAGCCCACCAAAGCGGCTTTAACGGCGGCACCGTTGCTGTTGGGCGTGGTCGTGTATTTCCTTATCCGCAACGCCAACCTGCCCAATATCAACATTGACAGCAAGACCTACGAGATACTGAACGACCCGTTTGCTTATACCGGCCTTGCCGACCGCTTGGCTACCGTGGCTTTTACGTTTGGCAAATACCTGCAACTACTCGTCTTCCCACATCCGCTTACGCACGATTACTACCCTTGGCAGGTGCCCATTTACAAATGGAGCGATTGGCAAGCAACGCTGCCGTTGATGGCATGGCTGGGTATTTTGGGCTGGACGGTTTACGGCGTGTTTAAGAAAAGTCCGATTGCTTTCGGGGTGCTGTATTTCCTGATTACGGTTTCCATAGTATCTAACATACTTTTCAGCGTGGGCATCGCCATGAACGAGCGTTTCGTGTTTATGCCTTCCTTGGGCTTTGCCATTGCCGCTACGGTGTTGTTGGTAAAAGGCTTTAACTACGCCAAAACCAAGAACTGGAGCTACGGGCACATCCTCAACGCCAAGCCGCTACTGATTGTATTGGGTATTATCGTGCTCGGTTATTCGGTGAAGACCATTGCCCGAAACCCGACCTGGAAGAACGACTTTACCCTCTTCGGTACCGACGTGAAGAACTCGCCAGAAAGTGCCAAGGTAAACAACGCCTGGGGCGGCGAGCTATACACCGCCAGCGACACCGCCGCTACGCCAGAACGTAAAAAAGAATACCTGAAACAGGCCGAGGTAGTGCTGCGCAAAGCCATACAAATCCACCCTAAATATGCCAACGCCTGGCTGTTGCTGGGCAACGTGAAGTATAAACAGAACGAAGACCTTGCGGGGGCGGCGGAGTGCTACCGTAAAGCGGCGGAAAACAATCCCAACTCTTTCGACGCACATTTTAACTTGGCCATTATCTCCCGCGATTTGAAGCGGTTTAACGAGGCTTTGAGCTATTTGGGCCAAGCCAAGGCCCTGTTGGCGGGTAAAAACCCCGAGGAACAGCAGCAACAAACCCAAAACATAGAGCGCAACCGTGGCGAGGTATATTACCAATGGGGCAAATATGCCGGGCAACAGCAAAACAACCTTCCTTTGGCCATCGAGAAAATCAACCAAGCCATCCAAATAAACCCTTCCGCGCCCAATTATTACGAGGATTTGGGGGTGGCCTATGGTTTAAGCGGCGATTACGCCAACGCTATCAAAGCTTCGGAGGCGGGCATTAAGGTTGACCCCAACTATGCGCCGTTCTACTTCAACATAGCCGCTACCTACAAACAAATGGGCGATGTGGCCAAAGGCGAGGAATACCAGATTAAAGCGGAGCAGTTGAAGAATAACCCGCCACGGAAATAGTACTATATAGTCGCCCCAAAGGGGCATCATATTTATAGCCGGGGGCAACGCCCCCGGCAGCCATTAAATTCCCATTAAATCCC
>CAYYZT010000076.1:0-2172 GCA_964476015.1 uncultured Chitinophaga sp. | reverse complement strand
TGCTGCGGCCGTTTCTCTAGGGGACATTCCTCGGTTGCGGCTTCGTTCAAGCTGGGTGATCCAGCCGACGAATCTCGCCACGACGAACTGAATTGAGGAATGTCCCCGCCAGGCCCGCAAAAAAAGGCCGGGGGCAACGCCCCCGGCAGCCATTAAATTCCCATTAAATCCCCCGCCCGTTTTTCGGCTTTGGCACTATTACTGGTATCTTAAACGTTAAGAATACCATAACCCACCTGCTGTGCCCGTTGCTACTATGGGCTTTTCTATTTAAATACTTGCTATAAGTTGTTGATGCCGATGGCATTTGTGCGCCATTTGTGGTACATTTTGTATATCCACAACGCACCGTTGGAAGTTAATGGCACATTTATTACACCTATAAGGGAAGAAGAGGATAGATTAGAGACGATGAGACTGGGCATACTACTACTGTTAGGTTTGATTTTCAATGCTTTGGGCATATTGCGGGCACAAACTTTGCCCGTGGTTGATACCGTTATATCGGTTCAGCCGGTGCCGAACAAGCAGCATTGGGTGGACTCGGTGTACAATTCTCTGAACATGGACGAGCGCATCGCCCAGTTCTTTATGGTGGCCGCCTACAGCAACAAAGACGAGGCCCACTACAAAGAGATAGAACGCTTGGTAAAAGACCATAAAATCGGCGGCCTTATCTTTATGCAGGGCGGCCCGGCCAAACAGGCCGAACTGACCAACCGCTATCAAACCGCCGCCAAAACCAAGCTGCTCATCACCATCGACGGCGAGTGGGGCGTGGCCATGCGCTTGAAGGACAGCACCATCGCCTTCCCGTACCAATTGACCCTTGGGGCGATACAGGATAACGACCTTATCAAAAAAATGGGCATCGAGATTGCCAAGCAGTGCAAACGCTTGGGCATACACGTCAATTTTGCCCCGGTGGTGGACGTGAACAACAACCCGAAGAACCCCGTTATCAACTACCGTTCTTTTGGCGAGGACCGCGAGAACGTGGCCAACAAGGGCGTGGCCTATATGCTGGGCATGCAGGAAGAGGGTGTGATGGCCTGTGCCAAACACTTCCCGGGCCATGGCGATACGGACAGCGACAGCCACCATACCCTGCCCGTTATCAAACACGACCGCAAGCGGTTGGATTCGCTGGAGCTATACCCGTTCAAGAAACTGATTGAAAACGGTGTGGGCAGCGTTATGGCGGCGCACCTGTTTATCCCTGCACTGGACAATACGCCCAACACGCCCACTTCGCTCTCTAGGACTGTAGTGACGGATTTGTTGAAAAAAGAGCTGGGCTTTAACGGCTTGGTGTTTTCCGATGCCTTGAACATGAAGGGCGCGGCACAGTTTTACGAGCCGGGCGCGGTGGATTTGGAAGCCTTTTTGGCCGGGAACGACATCCTGCTTTTTTCCGAAGATGTGCCCCGTGGCATCAACCTCATTCGCAAAGCGTTGAAAGACGGCGAAATAAGCCTTACGGAATTTGAGACCCGGTGCAAGAAAATACTGGCCGCCAAATTTGATGCGGGCCTGTACAACTGGCAGCCCATCAACCCCATAAACATACAGCAAGACCTGAACACGCCCAAGGCACAGCAGTTGATACAAAACCTGTATGCCAACGCGCTTACCTTGGCCGCCAATAAAAACGGGCTGTTGCCTTTCAAGGAGCTGCATAAGGATACGTTTGCCTCTATTTCCATCGGGGCCAGCAAACTTACCAAGTTCCAGCAAAGCCTGTCGCTATATGGTAAGCTCGACCATTACCAAATAAGCAAAACTGCCGATGCGGCGGGCTACAATGCCTTGTTGGCCAAAATGGGCAAATACAGCAAGGTAATCGTCGGCTTTCACGACATGAGCCAGTCGTCCGCCAAAAATTTCGGCATCAACCAAGCCAGCCTCAATTTCCTCAAGCAGCTATCCGCCCAAACCCAAGTAATAGTGGTGGTTTTTGGCAACCCGTATAGCTTGAAATACTTTGAGGGGCAAGATTGGGTGCTGGTTACTTATGAGGAAAATGCCAATACCCAGCATTTGGCCGCGGAAATACTCTTCGGTGCCCGCCCCGCTTTGGGCAAACTGCCCGTAACGGTGAGCCCCAAATTCAGCTACGGATTGGGGTTGAATACCACCTCGCTGGGCCGCTTGCAATATACCCTGCCCGAA
>CAYYZT010000075.1:5442-11520 GCA_964476015.1 uncultured Chitinophaga sp. | reverse complement strand
GCCACGGCTGGGTGAACGTGGACAACCAGAAGATGGGCAAGTCGTTGGGCAACGCCATCAACCTGTCTCAATATTTTTCGGGGAAGCACCCCTTGTTGGAACGCTCTTATAGCCCAATGACTATCCGTTTCTTCATCCTGCAAAGCCACTACCGCAGCACGTTGGATTTCACTAACGAGGCCCTGCAAGCCAGCGAAAAGGGCTACCACCGCCTAATGGCTGCCAATAAAACCGTAAAGGAATTGTCGCACCCCGGTGCCAGCGGCCAGTTGAATACCGAACTGGATACGGAGTTGGTAAAGCTCTGCAACCAGATGGACGACTACATGCGCGACGATTTCAATACCGCGCAGGCGTTGGCGGCCTTGTTTGAAATGAGCGCGAAAATCAATGGCATTAAAGACGGCCATATCGATATAGTGAGCATTTCGGTAGAAACGTTCAACGTGTTGCAAAAGCAGTTTGTGCTGTTTGTGGAGGAGATATTGGGCTTGAGAGATGAAGCCGCCGCCACGGACAATGGCGTTACCGACGGGCTGATGCAGTTGATTATCGACATCCGTAAGCAATCGCGCGAGAAAAAGGATTATGCCACCAGCGACCAGATTCGTGATGCCTTGGCCGAACTAAAAATACAGCTTAAAGACGGCAAAGAAGGCACCGGCTGGAGCTATGCTAATTGATATGAAGCACTTACGCCACTACCTTGTATTGTTGTGCCTCGGGCTACTGGTAGCCTGTAGCTCTTGCGAAACCGACCCTGTTACGTCCGGAAATAACACGGGCACCACCGTTACGCCCGCCAAACCCAAAACCCAAGCCCCTGATTTCAGTGCCGATAGTGCGTATGCCTATGTGCAGAAACAGGTGGACTTCGGCCCGCGGGTACCCGGCACCCCCGGCCACGCCGCTTGCAGGGATTGGCTAGTAACCACTTTGGAAGGCTTTGCAGATAAAGTGACCCGCCAAGACGGGCAGGTACAGGTGTACGACGGCACCAAGGTAAACTTTACCAATATCATCGCCAGTTTTAACCCTGCAACCGGCAACCGCATATTGCTGTGCGCCCACTGGGATACGCGCCCCTATGCCGACCATGACGCCGACGCCGGCAACCACCGCAAACCCATACTGGGCGCCAACGATGGCGGCAGTGGCGTAGGGGTGTTGCTGGAAGTGGCCCGTATACTGAAACAATATCCCGTAAACATAGGCATCGACATTGTGCTGTTTGATGTGGAGGATTACGGCCAGCCCGACTTTGCCACTGGCCCTAAAAAGCAGGATACCTATGCACTGGGTAGCCAATATTGGAGCAAGCAGCCGCACGTGGCGGGCTATCGTGCCCGATACGGCATTTTGCTGGACATGGTGGGTGCTACCAACAGCCGTTTCCGTATCGAAGGCTTTAGCAACCAATTTGCGCCTGCCGTGGTACAGAAAGTATGGAGTACGGCCAACGAATTGGGCTATGGTTCTTTCTTCCCCATGGAAATGGGCCCGCCGATACAAGACGACCATTTCTACATCAACAGCATTGCCGGCATCCCCACTATTGATATCATCCACTTGGAGAACAACGGCTACAGCACCTTTCACAGCAGTTGGCATACCATGAAAGACGATATGTCCGTAATTGATGCCACCACGCTTAAAGCCGTGGGCCAAACCGTGCTGACGGTAGTATACAGGGAAGATAAGGGGGAATTGTAATTACCAGCCAAACGCCCATATCAGCCATTCGTTCACGATACGGAAGACCATGATGCCGTTGAGCACGAATCCCATGAAAGGGAACAGTGGGCTGGAGTTTTTTTGGTAAATCCCTTTCAAACCTAAGTAGGCACCCACGCCAAACGGTATTATGCAAAGGTTATCGATCCATTTAACGGCGATTTCCAGCGAAGCGGGCGTAGGGGCATAGCGACCAGCCAGCCACAAAGCAACTATCCAGCAAATAAACGCCGCAAAAAACACGGCGTTGGAATATATGGCGGCCTTGTTATGGAACTTGGAAGTAGACATGGACACAAAATACTGGATACGGCGCAACCAATCAACCGATTAACAAATTAACATCACCACCAATCAAAGCGGTATCAGTTTCTCCACCGTGTTGCGCTCTAGGTAGCCTTTGATGATGCTTTGTACGTTGCGGTTGTCGTGCTGTGGGGTAATGCAATTTTTTAGGTGGTCGATGCCCTGCCTTACTTGTGTTTGCTGCACGAAACCAAAGCCCACGTATCGGCCGCCCTCAATAAATATCACCGAGCGTTCGTCGGTATATCTACCTTCGTCTATCACTAAAAAATTATCGTGCTCGTAACGCACCAATCGCAAGGCGCGGTCTACTTTTTGGTTATAATTGTCGGGTGCTTCCAGCCCCACGCATGCCCCGCCGCACTGGTGTATGCCGTGGTTGAAACAAGGGCCGCCGCCGTGCTGCAATGCCGTTAGCTTGGGGCAAAGGCCATACTCCTCCACCAACCGCTCTACAAACAGCTTGCCTTCCTCGCGGGTGGTAAAGGTAGTGAGCGGGGTTAGTTTGGAGCTTTTTTCCACCCGCAATCTAATGTACCCGTCCAGTTCCAATGAGGCAAAGAGGCCAAATTCATAGCTGGCCCGCCGCTGTGCGGCATTAAATACGGGTTGGTGGCGTTTTATCTCGGCACTTTCCAACAGCAGCGCTACCAATTCGCTGCCTGTAAGCTCGTATTTGATGGTAGCCACCGCATCGCGCATCACCACCGACTTTTGGGTAGTGAAGTTGGCCAAGTGGGTGAGCACCCGGCTACGGATATTGCGGCTTTTGCCCACATATACCAAGTCGCCTTGGGCGTTGTGGAAGTAGTACACGCCGCACTTTTCGGGCAGGGCATCTACTACAGGGCGTAGGTAATGCTGCTCCCACTCCCGTGCCACTGGCGACGATTTTTTGCGCAGCTTACGGAAACCGTTGCCATCTTTTTGCAGCAAAAGCTCAAACAGCGTTACCGTAGCCGCCGCATCGCCGCCCGCTCGGTGGCGCATGTTAAGCGTTATGCCCAAATCTTTGGTAAGCTTGCCGAGGCTATAGGATTGGTGGCCGGGCAACAATCTACGGCTCAGTTGTACGGTACACAGGGTAGGCTTGGTCCACTCAAAGCCCAGTTCCTTAAACTCGTTGCGAATGAAATTATAGTCGAACTTGGCGTTGTGCGCCACTATGGTACAGCCCTCGGTAATCTGTACTATTCGCTTGGCCACCTCGTAAAACTTCGGGGCATTGGCCACCATATGGTCGTAGATGCCGGTAAGCTCCGAAATGTAATAGGGGATTCGGCACTCCGGATTGATAAGCGTATCGAACTGCTCGATTACCTTCTCGCCGTCGTGCACAAAAATGGCTATCTCGGTTATCTTGTCCGTGCGGCTATTGCCGCCAGTGGTTTCTATGTCGAGGATGGCAAACAAGAGAGTATCAAGTATTGAGTAGCAAGTATCAAGACTTGAATGCAAATTACGGGAAATGGAAGGGAAATTGACGTACTAAAAAGCGGCAATGTTAAATCTTACCGATGGTGCCCGTAGTACTATGCCCATCCAGCAACGGCACTATCTCCACCCGGCCGCCGTGCTGGGTTACCCAGTCGTGGCCTACGATGGTTTCGGGCCGGTAATCGCCGCCTTTTATCAATATATCTGGCGTAAGCAACTGTATCAATTGGTATGGCGTGTCCTCATTGAATAAGACTACCACATCCACAAAGAAAAGCGAGGCCAATACTTCGGCACGGGTGGTTTCGTCTTGAATGGGGCGGGAAGGGCCTTTGAGCAACTTTACGCTCTTGTCGGTATTAAGGCCCACCACCAAAATGTCGCCAAAATCCCTAGCGGTGGCAAGGGTGTGTAAATGGCCACGGTGTAAGAGGTCGAAACAGCCGTTGGTGAACACGATGCGCTTGCCCTTGAACCGCCAAAGGGCGGCTTTTTGCACCAATGCTTCAGGCGAAAGGATTTTAGACTGGAGTAACTTCTGGCTGTGTTTCATTGTTACCGGAAGTTCTGTTAATGACTGGCAATAGGATAATGGATATAACGGCCCCCGCAACTATGGATATCTGTTGGGCAGCCCATACTAGCCAACCAAACGCGGTGCCCGGCTCCTCGTTTACACCATATAGCAGTAAGGCAGACATTACAAACAATGGATAGGCACCGATGCCACCGGGAGTGATAATCATGGCAAGCGCGCCTGCAACAAATGCCGTAATAACGGCACCGATACTCAAGTTGCTGGTTTCCGGTATGCTATAAATACACACATACATCATGGCGAAATAACATACCCAGATAAATACGGAGTGGAATATCAGCACAAGTGGTTGGTCCACGTGTCTCACGGATTTAATTCCATCCAGCAGGCCCAAGGCCGCATTGCGCACTTTATGGTAAAAGCGCAGTTTCATTACCGTGCGGCGCAGCAGGAAAAAAGCCGAAATAAAGGTAATAAGAGCTACCAGCCCCAAAACAATATTGGAGCCGCCTGGTACAGCATTAGCTAGTTTTGCCTTTAAAGGTGCCGCTAGGTTATTGCCAAAATACTGGCTTATTTTATCGAACTCTACAAAAAAGCCAATGAGTAATATGCTCGCCAAAGCCACCAAATCCAAGATACGTTCGGTAATAACGGTGCCCAACAAGTGTTGTGCGGGTACTTTTTCATATTTGCTTACTATGGCGCAGCGGCTTACTTCGCCCAAGCGGGGAAAAAGCATGTTGGCACCATAGCTTATCAATACGGCCAATAAGGTGTTCCAAAATCCGGGGTTGTAACCAAGTGGCTTATTTGGGCGATGCATCCTATCGCCATGGAAAGGATAAGCCAGCCATAATCGGCATTGCGCATATAATTGAGTACCAACTCCCGTTGAGCGGGCGTTAAATCCCTAATTACCCACCATACCAAGAAGATTCCAAGACCTAAGAATATGGCAAACTTTAAGCCTTGCAGTATCTTGTCTTTCACAGGGAAAAGGTTAGATGCGGTTATCTACGGGGAAAATAGTGATGGGTTTGTGCTTTTTGGCCTCTTCGAAAGGCAAGGTGCAATAAGTAATGATGATGATCATATCATTTACCTGTACCCTGCGGGCCGCGGGGCCATTAAGGCAGATAACGCCGCTACCGCGTTCACCTTTAATAATGTAGGTCTCGAAACGCTCACCGTTGTTCACGTTTACAATCTGTACCTTCTCAAACTCGATCATATTGGCGGCATCCATCAAGTCCTCGTCGATGGTGATACTGCCCACATAATCCAGTTCGGCTTGGGTAACGCGAACCCGGTGAATCTTCGATTTTAATACCTGAACTTGCATTGCGCTGCAAAATTAGGGTTTTAGGATGATATTGTCCAACAAATGCACACCGCCCACCTTGGCCGCTAGTAGTGCGGCCACTTCGGGGGCATCGGCTAGGTCGTTTACGGGCCTTAGGGTATGCGCATTTACGGTTTCGAGGTACACAACATCTATTTCAGGGTGGGAGTTCAAATGGTTCAGGGCCAAAGCCTTTGCCTCGGGCAAAGGGGTGGTGGATGCCTCTTCCCGCAGTTGGAACAAGGCTTTGCTCAACTCGGTAGCCAAGGTGCGGTCTGCACCTTGCAGCCTTACGTTGCGCGAGCTCATGGCCAGCCCATCCGCTTCGCGCACGATGGGGCAAACCACCAGCTCCGTATCAAAGCCAAAATCGGCAATGAGCTGGCGCACTACCTGCAACTGCTGGAAATCTTTTTGACCCATGTACAGTCTGCTGGGCAGCACCACCTCCAAAAGCCTTTTTACCACCAATGCCACGCCTTTAAAGTGGCCCGGCCGCGCGGCGGCTTCCAATACGGTATCCAAATATCCCAAATCGTAATCGGAGTGCTTGCTGGCCTCGGTAGGGTACATTTCTGCCACCGATGGCAGAAAAAGCACGTCCACCCCGGCCGTTTCCAGTTTTTCCGTATCGGCGGCTATGGTTATGGGGTATTTCTCCAAGTCGTTGGGGTCGTTAAACTGGGGGGGGTTTACAAAAATGCTCACCACCACTAAG
>CAYYZT010000075.1:0-5432 GCA_964476015.1 uncultured Chitinophaga sp. | reverse complement strand
ATAGCGCGCGAAGTCCTCGCTCGGCCCGAACTGCAGCGGGTTGACGAAGATGCTGACGATGCGCTGGGTTGCGCCGTGGCGCGTCGCTTCGTCGACGAGTGCGAGGTGCCCATCGTGCAGCGCGCCCATGGTAGGTACAAACCCAATGGTTTTGCCCGCTTGGGTCTCGCGTGCCAAGTATTGTTGGGTTGCGGTTATGGTTTTCAGTACAATCAAAGTGTCGTAATGCTTTATGGCCCAAAGGCAAAGCCCGGCGTGATGGTTTTGAATATCAATAATTTGCCTGAAAATTCTTATCTTTGCGGTTCAAAATTAGGCATCTTGCCTGAGAATAGCTTTTGTAATATCTAACATTTTGGGATCATGGAAAAAAAGAGAGTGCTTATTGTTACACAGGAAATGGAGCCCTACCTGATCCAATCCGAGGTTTCCAAGATTATCGGAAGCTATCCCCAATACGTTCAGGAGCACGGACTGGAGATTAGGGTGTTGATGCCGCGCTTTGGCAGCATCAACGAACGCCGGCACCGCCTGCACGAAGTGGTGCGCCTTTCCGGTATCAATATACAGGTTGACGACGAGGATTTTCCTTTGATGATTAAAGTGGCTTCCCTGCCGGGTGCCCGCATGCAGGTTTATTTTCTGGACAATGAGGATTTCTTCAAGCGCAAAGCGGTGTTTGGCGACGAAAGCGAGGCTTTTTTCCAAGACAATACCGAGCGCATGATTTTCTTCTGTAAAGGCGTGATAGAAACCGTTCGCAAGTTTGGATGGCCGCCCCACATCATCCACTGCCACGGCTGGATGACGAGCCTGATACCGTACTATTTGAAGAATAATTACAAAAACGACCCGGTGTTCCAAAATACCAAGGTGGTATATTCCGTTTACGAGAACAGCTTTGAACATCCGCTGCCGGGCGAGTTTGCCAAAAAAGCGTCGGGCGGTGCCAATTTCGAGCTGTTTGAGAAAGGCGATAATACCAGCCTGAGCTTGGGCGGCGCGGCTTTTGCCGATGCCGTTATCAAAGCCAGTGCCGTGGTGCCCGATCCCGTGCAAGACCTGATAAACCGCAACGGCAAGCCCGTATTGGATTATCAAGACGAGGAATCGGTGCCTGCCGCCTACGAGTCTTTTTACAAGAAGCTTTTGAACGAATAAGCATTTGCGCCGAATGACCTTCCCTTCTAAACCGTTTGCCCTGCTTCTGCTAGGGGCAATACTCATTTTTGCCTGCAAAAAACCCACCTTGGATGACGAGGGATTGTTGCCCGACGACCAGCTTGGTTTAACGTTTACCGATACGTTTACGGTAATTGCGGAAGTGATGCCAGACGACACCGTGTTTACGGAAGGCTTGGCCACCAACCTATGGGGTGCCATGGTGGACCCCGTATTCGGTAAAAGCCATGGCGGCATATACTTCCAGCTTTCTACTGACCGCAGCAACATCGATTTTGGCGACAATTTAACGCTGGATTCACTGGTGCTTACCTTGCTGTATTCGCCAAGCAAAGGCTACGGCGACAACACGGTACCGCAAAACTTGAATGTTTATAGGGTAACGCAGCCTTTTTCCAAAGACTCTTCGTATTATCAATTTACTACGTTCTCTACCCAACCTACCCCGCTGGCGACCATCAACGGTTTTGTGCCCAATTTTAGCGATAGCTTGGTAATTAACGATAGCGTGAAGTATGCACCGGGCCTACGCATTAGACTCGACAACACACTGGGCAACGAAATATTGGCCAGCTCTGGATTGAACAATCTGGCCAGCGATGCCGCTTTCAAAGCCTTTTTGAATGGCCTATACTTAGCACCCGATACCATGGCGCCCGGTGCCGGCATGGTGTACTTTAATATTTTCAATGCCAATAGCAAGCTCACCATTTATTTCAATGGCGGGCAAAGTTTCGATTTCTTGATAAACAGCAATTCGGGCTCCGTAAACCATTATAAGCACAACCATACCGGAACGCCCGTAGGCAACAGTTTTGGTGGCAGCACCAATGATGATGTATTGTATGTGCAGCCTATGGCAGGTGTAAAAGTGAAGGTAACCGTGCCGCATATCGAAAACTTAAAGAACGCGGCGATTAACAAGGCCGAACTCGTGTTTACCGACATAGGTACCGATACTGCTACTTTTGCCCCACCCGCAATGCTGATATTTACACAGCTCTTGGAGAACGGTTCGGAAAACTTGTTGCCAGACCAATCGTTGGGCAATACGTTTATGGGCGGTGTGCGCACCAAGGAAACCGATAGCGCAGGCAATGCCGTGTACGTTTACAAGCTTAATGTGCCAAGATATTTGCAACAAGTAATATCCACTGGCAAACAATTCGGGCTAAACTTGTTAACTTATCCTACGGCATCGCAAGCCAACAGGGTAATATTGGGCGGCAGCACGCACGCACAGCAACCGTTAAAGCTTCGTTTGACTTACACTAAAATAGAATAACGATGTGTGGCATAGTTGGATATATAGGAAACCGTCAGGCGCACCCGATACTGATTAGTGGGCTGAAACGGCTGGAGTACAGGGGCTACGATAGTGCTGGCATAGCCTTGCAGAACGGCGGCATGCACATTTTTAAGCGAGCCGGCAAGGTGAGCGATTTGGAGCAGTTCGTAGTAGGGCAAGACCTAAGCGGTACCATCGGCATAGGCCATACCCGTTGGGCTACCCACGGCGAACCCAACGATACCAACGCGCATCCGCATCTTTCGCAGTCGGGCAATATTACCCTTATCCATAACGGTATTATCGAAAACTATGCGCCGCTTAAAGAGGGGTTGATTCAGCGTGGCTATACCTTCCGTACCGAAACGGATACGGAAGTGTTGGTGAATCTGATAGACTATATCCAAACACAGGATAGCTTGGACTTGTTGGAGTCCGTTCGTTTGGCATTGAACCAAGTGGTAGGCGCCTATGCCATTGTGCTGATGGAGAAAAACAATCCCGACCAATTGATTGCGGCCCGTAAGGGCAGCCCGTTGGTAATCGGTATTGGCCAAGGGGAGTTTTTTATTGCCTCGGATGCCACGCCCATTGTAGAGCATACCAAAAACGTGGTGTACTTAAACGATGAAGAGATAGCCGTGATTACCCGTGGCGGCGAGCTCAACATCAAAACCATCCAAAACAAGGAGAAACCTTACAGCATACAGGAACTGGAGATACAGATTGAAATGCTGGAAAAAGGTGGCTACGACCACTTTATGCTCAAAGAAATATATGAGCAGCCCAACAGCGTGTTGGACAGTATGCGCGGCCGCCTTAACGTGAAGCAGGGTCAAGTAGTACTGGGCGGCATCAAGGATTATTTCCAGAAACTTATCAATGCCGATCGCATCATCATTGTGGCTTGTGGCACTAGCTGGCATGCCGGGCTAGTAGGCGAATATTTGTTGGAAGATTTGGCCCGCATCAACGTAGAGGTGGAGTACGCTTCCGAGTTTAGGTATCGCAACCCAATTATCACGGAGAACGACGTGGTTGTCGCCATTTCGCAAAGCGGCGAAACGGCTGACACCCTTGCGGCGTTGGAGCTAGCCAAGGCTAAAGGGGCTACCATATTGGGTATTTGCAACGTGGTGGGCTCTTCCATACCGCGCATTACCCATGCTGGCGTATATACCCATGCCGGTCCCGAAATAGGCGTGGCATCTACCAAAGCCTTTACGGCCCAAGTAACGGTGTTGAGCCTTATTTCTTTGGCTTTGGCACACCAAAAGGGTTCTATTTCCGAAACACGCTATCGTGAATTGGTGCAAGAGCTAAGCCTGATACCGGAAAAGATACAGCAGGTATTGAAAGCCGACGAACAGATACAGGAAATTGCCCACACGTTTAAAGATGTGCGTAACTTCCTATACCTAGGCCGTGGCTACAACTTCCCCGTGGCTTTGGAAGGCGCGCTGAAGCTTAAGGAAATAAGCTACATACATGCCGAGGGCTACCCTGCTGCCGAAATGAAGCACGGCCCCATTGCGTTGATTGACGAAGAAATGCCCGTGGTGGTATTGGCTACCAACATGAGCGCTTACGACAAAATCATCAGCAACATACAGGAAGTAAAAGCCCGCAAAGGCCGGGTGATAGCCATTGTAACCGAAGGCGACGAGGTAATCAAAAACATTGCTGAGTTCACCATCGAAATACCGGCTACAGAAGAGGCCCTTACGCCTTTGCTATCCTCCATACCGTTGCAATTGCTGGCCTACCATATCGCCGTATTGCGCGGTTGCAATGTAGACCAGCCCCGCAACCTTGCCAAATCGGTAACGGTAGAGTAACCGCTTTTTGTTATCTTTCCAAGCGATGGCCGCATCGCCCATACGTGCTTTTACCGCAGGAGCAAAGGAATATCTCCGTGATTTCCTTGGCCTGTTCTTACCCAACCGTTGTTGCGGTTGCAGGGCGGATTTGGTAAAAGGGGAGCATCTTATCTGCCTTATATGCCACCACGATTTGCCTTTTACCGATTTTCACCTAATACATGAAAACCCCGTGGCGAAACGCTTTTGGGGCCGCGTGGAAGTACATGCGGCCACATCGCTATTGCACTTTCAAAAAGGAAACAAAGTACAACAACTGGTGCATGCCCTGAAGTATAACGACCGGGAAGATGTAGGTGTTTACTTGGGCGAAATGATGGGCAAGCAACTGAAAGGTACAGATGCGTTTAAAGATGTGGGCATAGTAGTGCCCGTGCCCCTACATTGGCGCAAAGAGTGGAATAGGGGTTATAACCAGAGTGCCTACTTTGCCGAAGGTATAGCGAATGTGCTGGAAGCCAAAAACGACACCAAGCTACTGCGGCGGGCCACCCATACCGAAACCCAGACGAAAAAAACGCGGGAAGAACGCTGGCTAAACGTAAAGGATGTATTTGCACTATACCAGCCCGAACAATATGCTGGCCGCCATATCTTGCTGGTGGACGATGTAATTACCACGGGCGCCACCTTGGAGGCCTGTGCCCAAAAGCTGCTGGAAATACCACATGTAAAAGTGAGCATCGCTACCATTGCGGTAGCGGAATAAGGCTAGAAAAACCGACAGCTCAATATCGTAATGTCGTCGATAAAGAGGCCGTCGCCTTTGAAGTCGGATACGTATTTGAGGAGTTTCTTGTTAAAATCGTCCATTTGCAGGTTGCCGTTGTTGAGCAAGAAGCTCTCCAAACGTTCCAGGCTGAAGTACTCCCCCGCACCGTTTTCAAAATCTATCAAGCCATCGGTATAGTTGATTAGTACGGCCCCTTCCGGCATGCGCTCCCGGCCCATGCGTATCACGGGCAGTTCTTCAAACATGCCCAAGAGGGTACAGCCTTTGTCCAACTCCATAATGGCACCATCCTTCGACAGCAGCGGCGGGTTGTGGCCGGCGTTGATGTAGCGCAGGATGCGGGTCTCGC
>CAYYZT010000074.1:7609-11614 GCA_964476015.1 uncultured Chitinophaga sp. | reverse complement strand
TATGTACACACCTTCCGAAAAGCTACCCAAGTCGTGCGCAATCTTTCCTGACGAAGGTATGTTTGTGTCGATAACATCCACCAACTGCCCGGTTACGTTCATCACTTCTATAGTTGTCTTGCTGCCAACAAGGTCGCGGCTAAACGAAATGTTCACCTCGCCGTTAGTCGGGTTGGGATATACCATGATGTTTGGCGAGTTTAGCAGGTTTTCCATTGTGGCACCGCCATCATCATCCGGTGATGTTTTAAGTGATTGGCTGACATAGATGTATTGTTCAAATACATCAAAGCAGGTACCATAATCTGCTTTGAGCCAAACATAATGGCTACCGGTTGAGGTGAAGGTGTGCGAATAGTCTACATTGGTAGAAACGGATACTGCATCGACAAACCATTCAAAACTCGGAGAGCCCACTACGGTGGTGTTAGTAAAATACACTATGTCCGCTGTGGTCGGGGTCGTATTGCTAGTGGAAAATTGAGCCGCATTGCTATAATTATGGTCTTCAATATAAAAACCAATATACAAATTGCACCCATATGTATCGTATACCGTTAAGTTATATGGTCCTTCAGCCAAATTGGATATAGTTGAAGTAGTTGCACTGTTGGACCAGTTATATGTATACGGGGGGGTACCACCAGTTATCGTTACTTCTATCATGCCATTATCATAGCCGCAATCACTCTGCGCCATATCAATAGTAAAGGGCAATGTGTTGAACACATAAAATGAGTGATACTCATAACAATTATTATCATCGGTTATGGTTACAGAATAAGTACCTGGCTCAAGCCCACTAATATCCTGACTAGTACTGTTGTTGCTCCAATAATAAGTATACGGAGCGGTACCGCCAGTTACGGTAAGGTCTATAGCACCGGTATAGGTAAATGTACACCCGGCTGTTACAGTGTGTGATACATCGAATGTTGCTTCAGGTGCTACGTATAACCAATCTACATATGAACATCCATCGGCATCAGTTACCGTTACGCTATAATTGCCTTCCGCTAAACCCGTAATATCTTCGGTGGTGGCACCAGTACTCCACTTGTAGGTATAGGGTGGGGTTCCGCCACCGGTTACGGTAAGGTCTATTGCACCATCGGCATTCCCGCAGTTCGCATTTGAAACTGTTGGGTTTATGGAAAACTGGCTCCATATAAGCACGTCCATCGTGCGTACATGTTGGCAACCAGCCGATGACGTAATGGTTACGGAATATGTGCCACCGGCCAAAGGGCTTATTGATGAGGTGGTAGCACCGTTGCTCCACAAGTAAGTATAGGCAGATAGCCCCCCGCTAATGCCGTTTACGCCTGCCGACCCTAACGTATTGAGCGCACAATCTCCCGGTATGGAGTATGTACTTATATCAAGTGGAAGCACGCCCAAGTCACCTACTACGATGTTCTCAAACGCTTGGGTACATCCGAGGGAGTTGGTGATATATACTGCATAAGTGCCTGCTGACAAATCGTAAACATACTCCGTAGTGGCACCGGTACTCCACTCATAGGTGTAGGTATCCGGTCCGGTTACGGTTAGGTCGATACTACCGAGATTGCCGCAACTAGCATCTTGCACGTTTGTGGAAACGGTGATACCCAAATCATTATCAACAACAGCCATCGTAATTTCGGCACAGCCGTTAGCATCAGTAACGGTTACGGGATGCCACCCGGGCATTAAGCCAATATTGGTAGCACCGCCAGTATAGCCTGATTGTAGCCAATGATAACTGTATGGTGCCGTTCCGCCACTCGCTACTACCGTTGCGGAGCCGTTGCCAGCCGCGGGGCAATCATCCGGAGTACTTGAAGCGGAAAGCGTTATGTTGCCATTGCTGGTTCCGATAAAGTTGCCGTCATCTGCCGTGCATCCATCGGCACCCGTTACGGTAACGAGATATACGCCCGCGGCCATGCCGGATAAATCCTCGGTGCTGCCCGTGTACGGATTGCCCAATCCGGCCCAAGCATAGGTAAACGGTCCTTGCCCACCGATAACTGTAAGGTTGATACCTCCATCGGTGCCTCCGCAAGTAGCATCCGTTATAGCGAGATCTAAATCAAACCCAATCCCGCCCAAATCGTTCACTACAATATTATCTATTACATCCACACAGCCGAGGGAGTTTTCGATATAAACGGAATAGGTGCCCGCTGGCAATCCGCTTGGGTCCTCGCCATAGAAGCCATTGCTCCATTCATAAGTATAGGTGTCTGGCCCAGTTACCGTCAGATCCACACTGCCTAAGTTGCCGCAACTGGCATCCTGTACATTGGTACTCACGGTAATCCCCAAGTCGAAATCGACAATTATGATTGCAAATTCGGTACAGCCCAGATCATCCGTAACAATAACGGGGTGCCAGCCTGCCGCCAAACCTGTATTGGTGGGGCCACCCGTGTAGCCCGACATTACCCAATTGTAGCTATATGGCGCTGTTCCGCCGCTGGCCACTACCGTTGCCGAGCCATCGCCAGTTGTCGGACAATTGTCGGGCGTGTTGGAGGTGGATAGCGTTATGCTGCCATTGGTACCGATAAAGTTACCATCGTCCGCAACGCAGCCATAAGCATCGGTTACGGTTACCAAATATCCGCCCGAGGCCACGCCGGATAAATCTTCCGTAATGCCCGCATACGGGTTGCCTATTCCGGCCCACACATAGGTATAAGGTGCTTGCCCACCCGTTACTGTCAAATCGATGCCCCCGTCAGCATTTCCGCAAGTGGCATCGGTTATGGAAAGAGTCAAGGAAATGGAGCTTGAAGGTATGGCGAAGGAAGTAGATGTCGTGGCCGTACACCCTGCGGCCCCGGTTACCGTTACGGTATAAGTACCTACGGCAACATTGCTGATGCTGCTTGTGGTTGCACCGGTGCTCCATGCATAAGTGTATGGGCCACTACCAGTAACATCGGCTTCTATTTGGTTGATACTAAAATTGTCGCAATCGGCAGTAGTGTTTAGGGCTACGGAAACCGTAGTGCTGCTAACCACAACATTTTCGGTAGCTACACAACCGTTGGCATCTTTTACGTAAGCAGTGTAGCTGCCAGCGGTGAGACCATTGAACTCGTTGCTGGATTGATACGTGCTGCCATCAACGCTATACTCATACGGTGCATCTCCACCACTTTCCGTTACGGTTATGTTGCCGGTTGCGGCACCGTTGCACACGGTTCCTACTGCCGATGCATCGGCAGTTAGTAGCGTGGCTGGCTCATCTATATGTATATTGGTAAGGATGGTGGAACAGCCATTCACGTCGAATATCTCTACTGAATATGTGCCTTCTGGCAGCCCATCTATCACATTGCTCAATTGCTCAGGTGCCCCATTAAGGCTATAAGCGTAGCTCGGTATACCACCCGTGGCAGTTACTTCTATACTACCCGTGGATGAACCAAAACAAATGGCATCGGTAGCCGTTGCGGTAGCTGATACAGCAGTAAAAGGCTCGCCAACGGTTTGCGCCGCCACGGCAGAACATTTGCCATTAGCGTCTTTAATAAAGAAACCGGAATACGTGCCAGCCGTTAAACCGCTATATACATTGCTCGATTGATATGAAGTTCCGCCATCGTTGCTATAAGTATATGGGGCCAAGCCACCAACCGCTTCTAGCTCGATAATGCCATCGGCACCGCCATTGCATAACACATCCGTTATGGTTGCCGATGTACTAACTACTTCGGCAGGTTCAGCAACGAATACATGGTATGGACCCACCAAGCAACCGTTAATGTCTGCCACGCTTAGCGATACCCAACCCGTGGACAACCCGGTATTATGTTTATTGAAAGACTGGAGTGTACCCACTGGGGTCCAAGTGTACGTAAAGGAATTGGAATTGCCGGTGCCACCCAATACGCTAGCTACCACTTTACCATCACTGCCCCCGTGGCAGGTGGGGGCGGTTGGCGTTAGGGTAACGCTTACGGCAGATAACGGTTGGGTTATCGCACGGCTGGTTACAATGCAGCCTCC
>CAYYZT010000074.1:7032-7599 GCA_964476015.1 uncultured Chitinophaga sp. | reverse complement strand
CGTGCACTTGAATATGGTGTGTGCCAGCTGGCAAACCCGTGAATACGTTGCTCGATTGGTAAGTACCGCCGTTGATGCGGTATTCGTAATTACCACTGCCACCGCTCACGGTTGTGGTAATGGTACCATTGGAGCCACCATGGCACGAAATGTTGGTTGACGTAAAGCTTACAGACAGGGCGGTGGTAGGTTGGGCCACTATCCATCCACTAGACGTTACGCTACATCCAACACCGTCGGTTACGGTTACGGAATAAGTGCCCGCAGGCAAACCACTAAGGGTGGCATTTTTTGGGGCAATAGCACCTACTTGGTTTGCCCAGCTATAGTTGTAGCCCCCCGTGCCTCCGCTAACTGATATTGTGATAGTGCCATCGCTAGCCCCATTGCAAGTAACATCGGTAACACTTCCTGTAACGGTTATGGCTGCCGGGGTAGTTAAAGTGGTACTACCCGACACCGTACAGGCACCACTCGGCAGGGATGCGGTAACGCTGTATGTTCCAGCACCTAGGCCTGTTATCGTGCCTGTAGTAGAGCCATGAGACCATGTGTAAACAGAGTTAC
>CAYYZT010000074.1:0-7022 GCA_964476015.1 uncultured Chitinophaga sp. | reverse complement strand
CCTGGAGCCGGGCACCTTGTACCTGGGCTGTTAGCGTGCCGTTTGCACCGCCTGCACAACTAGGATTTTGGCCACTGAACACCACTGAAGGGGGAGTGCCCGCCTGTCCGATAGTGGTGGAGAATGTTTTCGTACAGTTTTCAGCATCTGTAACCGTTACGGTGTAGGTAGTATTTGCGGATAAGCCTCCCACAAACGATGCCGTGCTGGCTAGGCTGTTCCATTGGTAAGTGTAGCCTCCTGCGCCGCCCTTTACGTTAAATATTTTTATACTGCCTAATGCTCCCGTGGCACAATTCACAGGTGTTACTTGAGTCTCGAAGTCAATTGGATTGAGGGCAAATTCTACTTCCGCAGTTCCGCTACAGCCATAAGCATCGGTTACGGTTACATAATAAGTACCCTCATCAGATACTTCGGCGAAGTTATCGGTGTTGACTGCATTAACGGTAATTCCGTTGTCATCTTTCCAAACATAGGTATAGCCTGTGCCCATAGGTATATTGTCAACCTGCACGGTGCCGTTGTAGCAATCGCTAGTGCTGGATGCTTCCACATAAATACTGCCTGCAATAAGGGTAATGGGTTTTGCTGGGCAGCCACTGCCATTGGCGTCGTGGGCAGTGAGTACATAGGTGTTGCCTATCGTGGGCGTAAAACCAGTTGAAACGGTAGTAGTTATGGTGGCGGTGGTATTTACTGTTACAGTTATTGGGGTAGAGGTCCAACTAGGCGTGCCACTGCCGCCCACGTATTCGCTCCAAGAGTATATTACTTGAGGTTTGGCACTCTTATGTACGGTAAGGGTGATGCTAGGTATGGTAGCCTCGCAACCGCTATTGGCGGGTATGTTGGAAAATGCTATGCATCCGTTTTCTACGGTAAAGCCGCCCTCGGTTCCCTCAATTGGCATTGACACCAAGGGTGCCAAGATAGCATCGGTAGGGTTGCAATAAGCAGCATATTCAAAATGGTATGTTGGCGCCTCTGTAAAGTCGTCGCAAGCTACTACCCTTATATCTACTTCAACTACAATAGAGTTGATGATAGGGTAGCCCGTGTAGTAAGATAGCATATCCGCAAGGCCATAGTAGGGTATTAACGGTCTGGCATTAGGCGTTACAAAATTACCGCAATTAATTGTCGAACCGTTACTAGGGCTTGTTCCCAAGGTCGTAAAAGGCTTCAAATTCACCCTATACTGCTTAACGTTGCCAGAAAGTGTTGTTGTTGACACTAAGTTATTATTAATAGTGCAACGCTGTATTCTAGGAGCATTGACGTTCCATCCAGGTATTGTAAGATGGAAACTGCCTACTATTTCGAATCCATCAGGAATATTAATGTAGGAAACAACTTCCCCAATGCCGCCTGTTTGCAAATTTTTCAACTCAACTTTTAACCTCCTTACATCATCCGTGCATCTAGTTAAATCCGTAACGGAGCCAGTATTGCCCGGCAACAAGCTTATGGAGCTCCTTGTTTCTACCAATACAGGGCGTGGGGTAACATTTAAATTGACTTTTTGCGGAACGGAACATCCATTCTGCGCGGCTTCAATAGGGTCTTCGTTGTTTGCTATTTTACTATAGAGTTCTTGGCAATTCCACTCAAACCACAGCGGCAGTACATAACTGGTATTGGTATTGTTGATAGAAAGTGCGCTACAATCCGTATATCTAAATGTCAGATAATAATCATCCCTCATGGTATGATAATTACCATGTAGTTTTCCGCCATTTATTACGGTATAGGTACTGCCGTTATGAGAAACGCCCGTGGTAAAATGAACCGGATCAATGCTTGGCGATTGCCCCGAACGTCTTACACGTATCAGCTCCAAGCCAATACTGTTGGGGAAATCTTCTTCAAAAAACAATATTACGTTGTCTACTTCCCGATGGGTTTCCGCCCTAACCACATAGGTTATCTCGTTGCCTACGGGGTTGGTATTGCCAGTAAGCACATGCAATGTAGTAATACCTAGCCCCGGAATATTAACCGGTGGGCCGGGAGGCACGTACAAACCAAACGGACTGGTTTGGTTGTGCGGAATCAACATTTGCGAGCTCGATGGATTACATCCCTGTACAATATTTGGACCATAAGCCGTAGCATCTAGGTTGTTAATGCTTGCAATTTCATTTTGGGTGGTTTCACAATTAAGGTATAGTTGGTAGTTTATACCTACCCTCAATTGTTCGTCGCCAACCAGCAATAGTTGACTGCCGTTTGCATCGGTGTAATATCGCCTGTTGTCGCCAGTAAGTGGCACGCCCGGTACAGCAGTAGTAGTATAAAAGTAAACGTTGCCGTTTTCCAACGGCACTGCAAAACCAGTATTGGGCGATGATATATTGGTATTAAGCGTATGCACCAAATTTGATACAAAAGCTGATGATTTTGGGCCGTTGGAAACAGTGGCAATCTTGTCCGCATCTACCAATGACCATAAGATAGTGTGTGGCGGAGTAGTAGCTGGCAGTTGTTTGGTTCTGGCCTTGCTGTACATATTTAGTACCGAGGGGATATAGTTAACCGGAATATCCAAGCGAAAATCTATCCATGGGGCGGTGCCGTTAGCAAAATCGGTAAGGGCCACGTGAGGAATCATCCTAAACTCATACGGGAACACATCTCCCTCGCCAGTGCCAATAAGATATTCGATTTCGATATGTCCAGGCTTGGTACAAGAGGCACCTGTAGAGTTGCCAACGGTGTTGGAAGTCGTTTTATTCACCGTTCTCACGGTTACTGGATACACAGTGTGGTTTCCCACTGGAGTGGAGCATATCCAAAGCGGCACTTTTTCTAACACAGCGCCACTACCGCCCCCGTTTGGCAACATGCTGGCCATGGGCAATCCGTTGGCATTTTGTGTTTTATTGAGCTTGTAATAGTCAGCTAAATCCGGATGGTTTTGACGGAAAGGAGGATTGAATACACTGCTATTGGACGCCGGTGAAAGCGTTAGTATAGCACTCGGGTTGAGCTCTACAACACCGGGATGGTTTTTACAAATCTTATAATCAGCACGAAGCTCGAATATATCTCCGGTGCGTATTTTGTCTATGGAAAAATCAGGCTGTGGGCTGAAGTCTTCCGACTCAAATTGTTCTAAGTTAAAAACATACGAATAGGTATTTGGCGCTGACGGATTTCCACTTGAAGGTATGCCAGTTACGGGGGTTATGGCCAATTCAAAATTGGGGTTGAGGCCAGAAGTGGATGTATAATGCAAGGTAAAGCCGTTCGCAAGCTCAAAGCCTACCAAGTTTGCGTTTTCAATGACTTGCTCAAACAATATATAGCGAACAGGATTGTTTGGATGTGCTAATAGCCAGTCGCCATAGCTAAACCCGCCTGCTCCGGTAGCTATATTGGAACCGTCTTGGAACTTGGCTGAATATGACATTTCTAATACATCGCCTACAATAGAGCGGGTTCTTTCCACTGGGAAAGGAGGATTATAACTGTAATGGGGATTTGTCGGGTCAATCGTTTTTGGGCCGTTAGTTAACAGGTCCACTTCGGCTATTCCATCATTATCCACGTCTTCAAAGCCATAGAACTTTCTTTCCAGCTTGTAAGCATCCTGTACGTGGTCAACAATAGTGCCCGGCGTTACGCATCCCGGACATTGGATTCCGACCCTGAAGGTGGTTTGCGACAAAGCTATAAAACAGGCATCGTTGGCACATGTACTTGGCCCTTGGGGCATCGGCCTGAAATCGGTTGAAACGTTGATGATTTTGGGTACACTGCCATTGTATGGACAGCATGCGCCCATCCAAAATTCGATAATGGAATTTTGCATAAAGTCCCTAAAATCTTCCCCACTTGTCGGTGGCGAATTGGGTGTCCCGTTGTCGTTCCAAGCACTGGCATCGTGTATAACAAATATTGCCGTGGCTTTGTTGCCAGTAATGGTCCAACTGCTAGCCGTCCACCTAATCCCGCCCGTGGGCGCGGTTCGCATCACCGGCGTAAAACTTTGCTTTGCATGTACATCTCCGGTTAACGGAAGGTCGATGCTTACCCTGATTTCGCCGACAGGGGCACTGGTGGGGCTAGGGCAATACAATTGTTGGTCTTCCATATTGCCATTGTTGCTGGCCCTATTAAAAAACACTTGGTTTCTTACCTCAAATTGGTGATAGATAAGGGATAGCGGGTCACAAGTATTGCTATTGCTGTAAAGGTTTTTATTGGGCCTTATGGCATATTGGCCTAGGTAAAGGTCGCCGTTCTCTTGTTCGATAAAATTGGTACTTATAGCTGTGGGTGTTTTAGGATAAACTTGGAACAAGTTCACGGGTTCCAACTGCGTACTAAAAGTTTGTCCACTAGGTACGTTTCCTGAACTGGACAATCTTTCAGCTACACAATCCATGCTAGTAGTGGCACTAATATTCCAATGGTTATAATCCACCCCTTCGGATTTCATTTGGGCATACGTAAGGTCACTGGTGCAGCAGCGGTGTGTTCTAAATGTTATAATAAAGCCTTGATTTGGGCCGAGCTTGATTCTATCGCTAGCGTTAGTTTCCGAACCGAAGCTCAAACTATTAATGGCCGCGTGGTTATTTCCCTTGGCATTAACAGCCCCTACACAGCTAGTGGCAGCGGGGTTATTTAAACTGTTCATAGGGCTAAAGCCGCTATACGTTTTGGGCAAGTAATATTCGCCAGTGTTTCCGTTGCTTACCAAGGCTGACGGCATGTTGGCTAGGGTAGGGCTGGTGAGGCCAGAAACACCCAATGTTGTAAAAATGGCACTTCCTGGCAAGTGGATTTCAATTTCATCCACATCCACCGTGGTAAGGGTCCTGTCAGATAGGTTTTTTAACAGTAGCTGCAAAAAGTCGGCTTCTCCTAAGCCATAATTGTAAACCAAGAAAGCCCATTTGGTGTCATCGTTTGCATCGGTATTGCCACTGCAAGCGGCATCCCAAACTTCTGCACCAGTAGTTGCTGGCAATAAGCGGTTGATAAATATCCGTGGAGCATCCACATTATCTTCCATTATTAATGAAGTGGGCTGGTTTACCGAGTTTCCTTTGCAGGTTTCTACTCCGCAGCCCCATTTAAATTGAAAGTTGGCCGAGCACCGGGTATTGCCTGTATTAACATAGCACGCTTCGGCATCTACTATTTTTTCTATAACGATGTATTCATCCTTTTCCAGAGGATGATTCTCAAGGCTAAAGGGAATGGTGAGATCCACATCTGTATAAGTATGTACAAGGTTGTTTAGCTTATCATACACCCTCACATTGTAAGATGTGTTTACAAAGGGATATACGCCGTTAGCATTTAGGCAATAAATCCCCCCTATTTCGCCTTCAACCGAGATAGTACCATCAAATACTCCATCCTTTTCGTTTATAAACATAAACTCGTACGTATGGTCGTCTCCGTTATCTATCCGTTCTTGGCGGGGGCTTATATAGTTTACTTCACCTAAATAAGGGAAAGGTATATCAGTAGGGGCATGGGTTATGTTGCTTGTTATACTGGTCCAAACAGGAGCTAACGGGGTGCCGCTGTTGTAATAAATAGCGACAGAAGGATCAACCAAAATTGGCTGGCTGTGTAATATGTTGTTGGGTATTGCCGAGCAAACCGCATATACTTTATACGGAATTTGTAAGGAAGTAGTGCTGGTCGGGGGCGTAATCAATAGAGTTACTTTATTGCCAACCGCTGGTGGTTGGGTAGGTTGGCCAGGCGGTATAATGGCTGTAAACGAAGCAGCCATGTCAGCGTTATAAAACTCTAGCTCTATTTTTAGCGGGGTAGTAGGCAGTGTGCCGTTTGTGGGATCGGTTATTGTTAATAAGAATTCCACATCGTTGCAGAACGTGAGGCTAGATGTAAGCTCAAATTCAAAGGCTTGGGTTTGGGCGCTTAGGCTTTGTCCGAAACCCAGCAACATTAGGCAAATGGAACCGATACATCTGCTAAAAGTGCGCATGGTAGTTTTCATAACGGGTTGTTTTAAATATTACAGGGCCCGTTGCGATTGCGCAAACAATATACTCCCATCAAATGCAGAAATGCATTTGAAAAGCAGCATTAATATTACGATAACTGAACTAGCCCTTTTTGTATTAATATACAATTCTAAGGTAAAAATATTTTTTGAAATAAAAAGCATTCTTACAAATATTAAATTTGCGAGTGCGGAAACTTGCTTTCAAGTTGTACAAGGTATAGCATGTGCAAGTGGGTTAAATAGTGCCACGATACCTATATCCGCAGCAGTTTTCGGGCTTTGGAGGTTTCGCTATGATCTATCGCTTCCAAGGCTGATTAGAAACTTTTTGACTAAATGCTCATAGTCGTGTGCAAACTATACCATTTGCTTTTTGTGGTTAGAGGAAATCTTAGGGAAGCGGTTTTTGGCGGTCGCTTCCATTTCTTGTATTTGCTATGCTTGGAAGATTTTGCGAAGCCCCACTAATTGTAAAAGCGGGCATTTAAATTGCTTTGAACTGGTAATAGACAACTTTGCGCTCAAAATGGAAAAGTAATTGTGTGAGGAAAAATTTCTAATCACATTCTAATTGCGTAAACCGAAGCCATAAAATAATAGATGAGTATATTAGCATAGTAAAGCCATGCAAACAATACTGCTTATAGAGGATGAGGTAAATGTAGTCTCTTTCCTGCAGAAGGGTCTCCGAGAAGACGGCTACAATGTACTGGCTGCCTATGATGGCCAGATGGGGCTTGATTTGCTTTTCCAAAACGAGGTGGATTTGGTGGTGTTGGATCTGGTGCTGCCCAATAAAAATGGATACGAGGTTTGCAAGTACATCCGCAACAGTGCGCTCAAAAGCACTCCAATTATAATGCTCACGGCACTAGGCACTACCGATAATGTTATTAAAGGTTTAGATACTGGGGCAGATGATTACCTAATAAAGCCTTTCAAATTCAGTGAGCTCTCAGCACGGGTAAGGGCACTACTACGGCGAAAAAATTTTGATAATACATCTGCGCATATAATTGAAATT
>CAYYZT010000073.1:1485-11639 GCA_964476015.1 uncultured Chitinophaga sp. | reverse complement strand
CTTTAACGCGGGGTGAAAATTTTGAATCCATACTTGCTATCTCCGTTCTAAAATTATGCCATTATTACCCATAACGACAAATTGTCCATCCAAGTTACAAAAGTAAAGTGGCAATGTAAAGATTTATGTTCTTCGATATACCATCGGCCCTGTGGTTTTGTAGCAATATTTGGACGAGTCCACGGTCGACTGTCCACGGTCCACGGAAAAAAGCCTTGGAGCATTGGCCAAACCAAAGCTTCGCAATCATTAAATGTGCTTGGGCAAGGTGTTACTAAGCTAGCTCGGCTAAACCATCAAACCAAACAAACCGCGGACCGTGGACTATCAACCATGGGCCAACACTTTTCCACATTAGGTTGGCTGATAAAATTATTGTATTATTAGCCTGTGAAGTAAAAAAAGATTAATTTTACCACGTCAACACACTGATAACGCAGGATCGACGATGAAGTTTAGCATAGATAAAAAAGACAAGTATTGCCTTTTCAAGCTTGAGGACGAGAAACTCAACACCCTGAACGCCCCGAAACTGAAGTCGGAACTGGTGATATTGAATGCCGGTGGCGTAAGGAATATTATCCTGGACTTGTCTGAAGTGAATTTCGTGGATTCGTCAGGGCTTAGTGCCATACTTATTGGCAACAGGCTGTGCAAAAACGTGAACGGCTCCTTTGTGGTTACCCGTATGAACGATTATGTTTCCAAATTGATCAAAATTTCCCAGCTCGATTCCATCCTCAACATTATGCCTACCATAGAAGAGGCGGTTGAATTTGTGATGATGGAAGAACTGGAGCGGGATTTGAAAGGCAACTAAGTGAATGACCTTTGAGGTAACCATTCTAGGCAGCAACTCAGCGATACCTGCTAACGGCAGACACCCTACCAGCCAAGTTTTAAATTTTAACGAACGTTTGTTTTTGATTGATTGTGGCGAAGGAACGCAAATGCAGTTCAACCGCTACAAAATCAAGGCTGGCAAAATTGACCATATCTTTATCAGCCACTTACATGGCGACCACTTTTTCGGGCTTATCGGCCTCATCAACACCTACAATCTCAACCATCGTACCGCACCACTACATGTTTATGGGCCGGTGGGCATCGACGAAATCATCAACCTACAGCTCAAATATTGCAGTCGTGGGTTGGATTACGAACTGGTATTCCACGTTTTCCAGCCCCAAAACGGCAGTGTGGTATATGAGGATAAAAACATCCTTGTTACTTCGTTGGAAATGATGCACCGGATTACTTGCTCCGGTTTTGTGTTTACCGAAAAACTGACGGAGCGCAACATCCGTAAAGAGAAGATACAGCAATACAATATCCCTTTCGATACCATTGCGGGCATTAAGAAAGGGGCAGACCTTACCCTGCCCAACGGCCAAACAATACCTAACGAAGAGCTTACTTTGCCGCTGCCTGCCCCTAGGCGGTATGCTTTCTGTACCGATACGCTATATAACGAGAACATTTTGCCCTATATACAAGGCGTGAACTTGTTGTACCACGAGGCTACTTTCGACCGGGAACGGTTGGACAGGGCTCGCGAAACTTTCCACTGCACGGCTGGCCAAGCGGCGGATATTGCCTTGAAGGCCAATGCTAAAAAACTACTTATCGGCCACTTCTCTTCCCGCTACTACGAGCCGGATTTGGACAATCTGCTGAACGAAGCTCGCGACACTTTCCCCGAAACTTCCTTGGCCTTGGAGGGATATACCTTTCAAGTGGAGCGGTAGGCAAGCAATATTAATTTTTGGTGATATCCGAATGTAATTTTACAATATTGTAGCATCGGTAGTCAGTTGGTTCATTGGCTAATACGGCACAAGCTAAATAGATAGTGCGCAACGGCAGCCATTTAGTAGTGGTAAGCACTTCCCGGATTTTCTCATCGCCATAATAACGCCTACAATTGCGCACATCCGGCACATCGCCGCGCTCAAACACACGCACTATTACAAAAGCGGCTTTTTGGTCGTAGTCAATTTTGTCAAAGTCTACGTCCCAAAAAATCCGGCGATTGAATACTGGTTTATTTGATAGCTGCTCCACAATGGGTAAAGATAACAAGTACAATACGTTATTGCGTTAATTTTCGCCAAAAAGCACGCCAATAATTCCGAAGGTTATATTGCGCCACAAACCACCACTTCCCTACCTTAGAAGCTATAGCCTCTCCCCTATTTACCCTAGCCCTGTGTTCAGCGTAGGCTACGGAAATGGCATTTTGGGTTTGTATGTCTTGGCCTGATGGCTCAAAATAAATCCCATAGCTTGGCAAACGTTCCAAGGGCGGTAAATACAACGGTTTGCCTTGGTACAACGGCACTTCGAACAACGTGAGCCGCATAGCGAAATGCGCGCCGGGGTAGCCTTTGTTGGTAGAGAACGACAATATAGGATAGACGAAATATCGGTCCGTTTCCAACAGATACTGGGCGAACAGCTTTTTCCAGGATTGATGGCCCCACCGCTGGATATAGGCGGGCAAGCGGCTGTGGTTAGTATCTGGATTGCTTTGCAGCCATTGTTCAAAGCCTTGCCATTGCTGTGCGGTCCATACCTGCCCCCATGAGGAGGGAAATTGCATTAAATACGCATCTTGTCCTTTCGTATCGGGGCGGAACGGTAGGAAAGTGCTTTCCGCAATTTGATAGCTGTATAAGGAAATGCCCGCAACCATCGTTGATTCCCCATATATACCCAACGCCTCCGCCGTAAAACGATAGAATGTGGGTGCCACTTCTAAATCGTCTTCCAACAAAACGATGCTGCCGTACTGCTTTGTTAATGCCCCGCACCAAAGGATGTGCTTTTTCAGCCCCAAACGCTGCGGATGTTGTATAACTTCCAGTTCGCCATAGGGCCAACGGAAGGCTTGGGCCACGGCCGGCGTGTTGCCATCCGTGCTTTTATCCAAAGAAACAACCAACCGCACCGTGTGTCCGTCATAATCCGCCGCCAACAAGCTATCCAGCAAGCCTTGCAGGGCGTGTGGGCGGTTGTAAGCCGCTACAACTATGGTGGGCGCATTCATGGATTTTGGATGGCTCTTTTGTAAAAATATTCGTGCCACAGGTATGGCGAAAGGGCCAGCCAAGCTTCTTCGGCCTGCTCATTGGTGGCGGCGGGGGTGGCCCAAACCTTTTCCAGCTTTTTCACGGCCAGGGCGGTGGGCGCAAGGTTGAACGATTGGAAGCTTTGTGAAGCGACGGTATCCTGCAAGAACTCCTTCCACGGGCCACACATCCAATCGGCCAACGGTGCTTGGAAGCCGATTTTATCCTTGCGCTCCACTATCTCTTTTGGCAGCCAAGGCCGGGCCGCCTCCCGTAGCAGGGCTTTGGTATAGCTGCCCCGAACCTTGCTTTGCCAAGGTGTGGAGAAAGCCATCGACACTATTTCCGGCGCTAAAAACGGCATGCGTATTTCCACGCCAGAGCGCATGGAACATCGATCGTAATTGCGCAGCAGCGTAGGGAAAATAGTGTAATGGAACAGCCGATAGAGCGCATAGTTAAAGTACCCCATGCGGCGGATGACCTCGGCGTGCAGTTGTTGGTCGTGTTTGGCTTGTGGCAAGGGTTCATCCAGCCATTGCTCTTTCAATCTATAAGCCTGCATCAAAAGGTATTGGTGGTTGCCCGCTTGCCGTGATTGTACGATGCCATTATCGGGCTGCTGGCCTTGGTAAGCGTTTAAAATGTCTTTCCATTTGGTAGGGTCTATCCCAGCATCCACCATGGCCAGCAGCACAAAATTTCCATACCCGCTAAACATCTCGTCGGGCCCATGTCCGTCCACGCTCACATAGGTTTGCCGTTGGCGGTAATGGCGGTATAGCTCCATCATCGGCGAAGGCGGTGTGCGGTATATCTCCTCGAATTGGTACAAATCGTCGGGCAGATTAGCCAATGCCGTTTCGGCATCCAACACCACTTGGTGCAACGGCACTTGTTTGTTGTGCGCCAATTGGCGGGCAAAGCCACTCTCGTCTACCCTACTGCCGACGGCCACGGCAGTAAAGGCCGCGCTCAACCTATCCTTGCCATGCAAAGCAGCGGCCGCACCCAACACCGCCGACGAATCCAAGCCTCCGCTGATGGCGGCCCCTACCTTCACATCCGCCCGCAAAGCCAAGGATACCGAATGTTGGAAGAGTGTACGGAACTGTTCGGCCTGCGCCGTGAAACTATCGGGCACGGAAACCAAATGCTCCAACGTATCCCAATGCCGTTGGACTTTGAGTTGCCCATCTTTATAGATACCGTAATGCCCTGCCGGGAAGCGTTTAATGCCCGCTATCAAAGTATCGTCGCTGCTTTCGTAGCGATCATATTGGCGGGCCATTTTCGCGAATTTATCGTTGGGCTGCCAGCCACAGCCCAGTGCCATCAAGGCTTTTATTTCCGAGCCGAACGCAAACTGGCCTTCTCTTTGGGAAAAAAACAACGGCTTCTCCCCGAACCTATCCCTAGCTAGAAATAGTGTTTGGTCGTCCTCATTCCAAATGGCAAAGGCCCACATGCCACGAAATTTGCCAAGGCATTTTTCTTTCCATTGCCGATAGGCGACCAGCAATACCTCTGCATCGCTTTCGGTGCGAAAACGGTGGCCCAGCGACTCCAATTCCTGGCGCAGCTCTATATAGTTGTAAATTTCCCCGTTGAAAACGATAGTGAACGGCCCAAGTGTCATGGGTTGTGCGGCTTCGGGCTTTAAATCGATAATGGAGAGGCGGCGGTGGCCCAAGGTAATATGCTGTTGTGGATGCGCCCACGTTCGCTCGCCATCCGGCCCGCGGTGCGCCAGTCTATCCAATGCCGACTGAAAACGCCGTGGCTCTACCGAAGGTATCGTGCCTAGGATGCCGCACATGGCTACAAGTATTTATCTATATTTTGCTCCAAAAGCTCAAGGTTCTTTTTCAGGGAGAACTGTTGGGCCACCCGCTCAGCGGCGGCCTTGCCCATCTGCTGGGCCAAAGGTTTGTCTTGCAACAGTTTGATGATGTAGGCAGCCATAGCCTCCGTATCTCCTTCCGCTACCAGATAACCCGTTTCTTTGTGTTCCACTATCTCCGGTATACCGGCATGGCGGGTACTCACCACCGGTAGGCCACTGGCCCCGGCTTCCATAATGGCCACGGGCGCGCCCTCGGTCTCGCCATCGGGGGTGGTCATGGAGTGTTGCACAAATACGCTGGCTTGTTGCATTTCCTCGGCCACTTTGGCGGGTGGCAGCACATCCAAAAACTTTACCCGCTCACCTATGCCAAGCTGCCTGGAGAGGCGGATGCAGTCGTCCTGCAAATCGCCGTCGCCCACCATATGCAGGGTAGCCGTGGGTATTTTTTCCAGCACTTGCGAAAACGCCTGTATGGTAAGGTCGGGCCGCTTGGTTTCGGTAAACCTCCCTACTGACAACACGGTGTTGGCCTGTCGCGTTTGGCCCCTATCGCGAAACATCGATAAATCGGCACCGCAAGGGTTGAGCACCAACTTCTCGGCAGGGGCACCCAAGTTCACCAATTGTTTCGCCATAGGCTGCGATACTACAAAAATACAGGAGGCATATTCAAATAACTCCCTGTATTTCAATCGGTATTCGTCTATTATATTGTAGCGGGTTGCATCGAAACCATGGAAGTAAACCAACAACGGTATCTTCGCCCGTTGGCAAACGGGAAGCCAATGTACGGCTACCGGGCCATATTCCGCCAACACCAGTTTTATGTTTTGCAGGTGGATAATATTGGCCCACTTTTCCAGCAAAAGTTTGTCGCCCACTTTGGGTATGCGGGCTACAAACGGCGGCAAGAGGTGGTCATCGTTTAGCGCATAACCCAAATACGCACCCCAAGCATGGCTCACCGTATAAGGCAGGTGCTCTATATGGTTGTGGATAAACGTTTCGGAAAAGGCCCGTTCGTGAACGGATGCTACAATGATATGGGTGTCTTGTTTCAAGCGGATGGGTTGTGGGGCTATGTAAAAATAGCATATTTGGTTGGGTATGCCATGCCCATCAATGGCAAACTATACCAACTGTCACAAAACGCTTGTCCCTACTTTAAAGATAATCAAGGCCAATCGGGGAATTGTCATAATGCTCGGCCAGATGGCTCTTCCAAAGCTTGGATAGTTCCGGTTCTCGGCCTTTTTCTATCTGCTTGATAAGGTCGGGCGTAAAGTGAACGAATACTATGGGCCACTTATGGTTAATCAAAACTTCGCCGTCGGTTTCGGTGCGCAGGTTTTCGTCGGCGTTCCAGTAGCCCACGTTGCAACCACGGTGTTGCAATATTTTAATACCTTCAAAAGCGGCGGGCATCAAATCCAGGTATTTTTGGTCGTCGAACAAGCCGCGTTTATAATCTTTTTCGCAAGCAAACTCACAGCAACGCGCCCACCATTGCAAGGCTTCCTTGCCGTTGGTGCTTGCCCCTACGAAGCCGCCGTTGTACACCCCGTCCTTAAAATTTACCAAAAACCAGTCTTCGTTCAAATCCGGCTCCTTGATGCGCCAGTGCGGACTGAGGAGTATGGAAGCATTGTCCAGTTCGCGGAACAAAAACGACGGGTCGGAGTAAAAAACAATATCGTTGTCAACATAAATTACCTGCTCAAAACCGTTGCCGAGCAAATGCTCCATCCATACGGGTTTTAAAGACCACCGTAGGTTGTCCGGCTTTTTCCGGTACCTATCCATTATTTGCGCTGCCAGCGGGTCTTGCCGAAGAGATTGCAAACCTTCGATACGGTATTTCACATCGCCTTCCTGCCCTTCGTACACTTCTTGGAAAGGCTCCACCACCAAAATACGGAAACACCAATCGCCACCATACCCAGCTACGGAGCGCACCAAGGCCAAAGTTTGTTCAACGTGGCTACCCGTAGTGATGGAGCAAAAGGTTTTCATGACAAATGAAATTTGGTTGATTAACCCAATATATCCATTCTTATGGTAATTACCAAACGTTCGTAAGGGTGGTTGGTGGTTTTATAGCATATAATTATTATTCTAAACCAATTTCGACGTGCATAACTCAATAAAAACTAGGCTCCACTTCCCTTTCCTCGAATATGATTCCTTCCTTTTCCAACGCATCCAGTACGGGATTGTACACGGCTGCCATGGTGGGGATGCGTACCCCCGTTAAGGTAATCTCACCGTTCAATATTTGGCGCACGGCAATAGCCACGGGCAGGCCAACCGTTTTGGCCATAGCGGTATGGATGGAGTCCTCGCCAATAGAAACCATGCTGGCGTGCACCTCCTTGGCCTCGCCGTGCAGGTTGTAGTTAAAACGGTGCCACATTACCAGCATGTCTTTATCCTCAGGCTTCAGGCTCCAGCGGTCTTCCAATATTTTTTGCAGCATCTGCGCCGGGGTAGAGGGTTTGTTGAGGCCCACAGGTTCGTTATCGAACACACCCAACCACTTCAGCTTGTACATCTCCTCGCTGGCAAGCTCAAGGTTTAAATAATGGGCCAGTTTCAGCTCCACGGTATTGTGCAGGTCGTATGACAGGAACGAGTTGATAAACTCCCGCTTGGTCATATGTTCCGAACCCTGCATAACAAAGCTGTCGTCGGTTGCGCCGAGGTTTACAAACACATCCCAAGTACGGCAGAAGCCGGGGCGGCGCAAAGTGCCCCGGTACATAGTGGGTATATCGTCCAGCCCGTAATGTTCGCGGTATTTCAGGCTATCGCGGTTGCCATAGCCCTCAAACAAGCCCCAGCCGGGAATATTGATCAGCTCCGTTCGCCGGAACAGCCGGTGGTAAGGTATGTATTTATACTTACCCATTTGGATGAACTTGGCCGTGCCTTGGCCAGCCAATACCACGTTGCGGGGGTTCCAGGTAAATTTGTACCGCCAAGGGTTGTCGTGCTCGCTTTCCGGGGCCACCAAGCCGCCCGTGAAGCTCTCAAAACCCGTCATGATGGCACCTTCCGCCTTAATGCGCTCTATTACCCGCATGGCACTCATATGGTCAATGCCCGGGTCCACTCCCATTTCGTTCAGGAAAAGCAGGCCACGTTCTTCGGCGGCATGGTGCAATTGTTCCATCTCGGGGCTTACGTAACTGGCCGTAACCAAATGGCGGCGTTGTTTCAAGCACTCTTGGGCCACGGGCAGATGCAGGCTGGCAGGCAGCATGCTCACCACTATATCAGCATCGCGCACCAAGTTTTCCAGTTTCAGGGTATCGTCAAGCGTAAACTCCTCTATCGCCACTCGTGGCAGGCTGCCCAACTTGGCACGTACCGCTACTGGTTCGGCATCGGCCACCACTACGGTATAGCCATCGGCAGCAGCGTGTTTCGATAGGTGTTCTATCATTACGGTGCTGCTTTTGCCGCCGCCTAAAATCAAAACGGTTTTCATTAACTTTAATCTTGGTTGTTGGCAAAACTAACCATGATTTGCTTAGTCGCCAATTTAAACACGAAGAAGAGCACTAGGTAATCTTTGCGAATCTTAGGTTGTTGCTTATGTGGCCTTTGTGGTTAAACCCATAATACCGGAAATGAAACAGATAGAACACACCACCCTTATAACCGTTTACGAACGGGAAAACGAACTGGAACACGCCGATGCACAGTTGTTGAAGCGCAGCCAAACCGCCATGGCGCACTCGCACTCGCCATACTCCCACTACCCCGTGGGCGCGGCACTGCTGTTGGACGACGGCACCATGATAGAAGGCAGCAACCAAGAAAACGCTTCCTTTCCCTTGGGCCTTTGCGCGGAGCGTACGGCATTGGCCAACCTCGCCATCAACCACCCCGGCAAACAGGTAAGGGCCATTGCAGTAAGCGTGGGCACCGAGGCCGCCGCACCGTGCGGCATGTGCCGCCAAGCCTTGCTGGAGCAGGAAAGCCGACAGGACATATCGATACGGGTGCTGCTAAAAGGCGGCGACGAAACGGTGTTCGCCGTTTCGTCCATCAAAGATTTGATGCCCCTACCCTTTTACTCGAAAAACCTAAGGAAGCCGGTCTAATAATCGCCTTGCGGAATGGGCTCAACTATAAGCTTGTTCCCTGCCTTGTCATAATACACCACTTCCATGTTTTGGATATCGGTAGTCCATTTTTCCACGCCCAAGCGTGCGGCTGATATAACAGAATGCTGGAAAATCGCTTTTTCCTTGTTGATGTTCCAATAGCTCTTGCTTTAAAGCAGCCGCATCGCTTTTGTCCGCCACGGCTTGTTTAGCATATTTGGATGGGCCGGAAAGCGATTGCCCGGTGGTATCAAAATAAACCGCCCGACCATCTTCTACCATAAAATCGTAGCGGGCCATGCCGAGGGCTTTCAAATGCTGCACGTAGCGCGGGAAATCGGCACCGGACTTCACGTTGGAATGCGCGGCGGCAATTTGTTCTAGGGTAAACATGGTGTATTGTTTTGGTGTTGATGGATTATATTCCTTGGCAATAGCACTCTCCGATATGGCCAGTTGCTTAATGTAGGGCCGCAGGATTTCGCAAGGCGGGTAAATGTCGAATCGCTCCATGGGAAAGGCTTCTTAAAGATACGGAAAATAATTTTCGGCAAATATTTGCGCAACCGAACGGTTACACATAATTTAGTAACCGAACAGTTACGCATTATATGAGAAGAGACGTTTTTCAAGCCATTGCCGACCCTACCCGAAGGGAAATCATCAACATCATTGCCCAAAAGTCTTTAAACCTAAACGCCGTGGCCGATAATTTTGAGGTAAGCCGCCCCGCCATTTCCAAGCACATTAAAATACTTACGGAGTGCGGGCTTATCGTCATCAAGCAAAAAGGCCGCGAACGCTTTTGCGAGGCCAACCTAAAACCGTTGCAAGAAGTGCAGGGCTGGTTGCAGCAATACCACCAGTTTTGGACGGCCAAGCTCGATGCTTTGGAAAACTATTTAGACCAAGACACAAACAAATCCCAAAACCCAATACCCTAAAAACATCCACCATGACCAACCAACCATTTGTAATAGAACGCACCTACAACGCCCCCATAGAGCGAGTATGGCAAGCCATAACCAACAAAGAAGCCATGAAACATTGGTACTTTGATATTGCGGAGTTTAAGCCGGAAGTGGGTTTTGAATTCCAGTTTGAAGGCGGCGACCCGGATGG
>CAYYZT010000073.1:243-1475 GCA_964476015.1 uncultured Chitinophaga sp. | reverse complement strand
GCACCGCTTCTACAATTTTGCAAAGGTGCCGCTGCAAAAACTAAAACACACCTGGACCTACGAAGGCCACGAAGACAAGCTGACCTGGGTAACATACGAGCTGTTTGCCGAAGGCGAGAAAACAAGGGTAAAGCTTACGCACGAAGGCCTGGAAAACCTGCCCAACCTGCCTGTATTCGCCAAGGAAAACTTTATGGCTGGGTGGACGGAGATTATCGGTACCTCGTTGCCAGCATTTGTGGAAGAGGATACCTTGTATAAGTCCATTGAAACGGATGCCTCGCCAGAGAAGATTTGGAGTCTACTGGTGAACATGGATAACGTGCGCCAATGGGCCGATGCCTTCCACGAAGGTACTTATGCCGAAAGCGATTACCTGCTAGGTTCGGAAGTGGTATGGAAAACAACCGACGGTGCCGAGGTGGCGAAGGGTGTAATAACCGAACTGGATGCGCCACGCAACCTCAAAATATCTTATTACGACGATTTGAGCGACCCCGCATCCAAGCAATTGGGCCGATATATCGAGCGATACACCACCTCTGTGCAGCATGGCAAAACGGTGGTTTCCATCGAATCCGGCCCCATATCCCAAAAGTGGATAGAGACCCATGCCGCCATGTGGGACAAGGCACTGGAACTGATAAAAGCGGCTGCCGAGCGTTAACAAAAACACAACGCGCGAGAGGGATTGCCTCTCGCGCGTTGTGTTTATAAATACTTCATTGGTTACTTGCTGCCGGGCTTTACTACTTTCACCCACTTGCCCGCATCCGATGCACTGATGCTGTTGTCGTACATCGCTTCGCAATACGGCCCGGATAGGTAGAACTCGCCTTGGTAAGCGGCGTTCAACAACACCCGGAACGTGGCACTGGTATTGCTCCACAGGTTGAAATAAGTGTGTACCCTATCGTCCCTGATGTCTTGATAAGTAGGGTTGGTAGCCGCATGTACGTTTTCAAATCCATCCATACGGGTATTATGTATCTCCCAGCCAGAGGGGAAAATTTGGGTCAACGCCATATCCTTGTACCACTGCACCGGATTGGGATTTTTAACGGTAACCTCGGCCATAAAGTCGGTGCCCTGTTCCAATTTGGTTGGGTCAATCACGTCTCCATTCAAGTTTTTATAAGTAACGGTCATCAACAAATTGTTGCGGAAAGCCTTTTCCTGCCCCGTGAGCGGCTGGCCTTCTAACACCACGCGCACATACAGCACGCTCTTGC
>CAYYZT010000073.1:0-233 GCA_964476015.1 uncultured Chitinophaga sp. | reverse complement strand
CGTTGTTGGTTACTTTCACACGCCCGGCATCCTTGTTTTTGATGCCGATGTCGTACTGCGCGATGGGCTTCGTGCTAGTGGTCTTCTTCGCCTCCGAACCGTTGATGCTGTAAGTGTACTCAAAGTCGCCAGCCTTGGCATATTTGCCTGCATAGCGGGTTACGGCCAATAGGCAATAAGCGGTGGTTTGCGTACTCATCCATGTATCGCTGTTAAGCTCGGCCGCAATATCT
>CAYYZT010000072.1:0-11764 GCA_964476015.1 uncultured Chitinophaga sp. | reverse complement strand
AAAATATTGGAGTAGGTTGGGGAATAGGCCACGGACAATAGACCACGGTAGTTGGTTATGGGTGATTTCGATACTATTGACGCCCTCATTGTTACGCTACATACCAGCCATTACCTGATTATCTCCTTCACCATTTCAAGTATATTGGAGCCGGAGTATTTCAAGCTGCCGTCAAACTGGTGCGCCAGCCGCCAAGCCTCGTTGGGCAGCACTTCCATGGGCAAGCCCTCGTTTTCGCTGAAAAAATCCTGTAAAATGCCATCAATAAGGCGGCAATCCTTGTCGTATAGGTCTATCCAGTCGTTGCCTTCCTCTAGCAAGGTTTGGGTGCCGAGCACATAAGAGAAAGCCAGCGTAGCCGAAAGTTTTTCGCCAAGGTGCGGGGCCAGGGCATCGTGGTAGCAAAGTATTTTTTTTATCAATGCCCTGTCGCTTTCGTGTATGGCAATAATGCCCATATCAAAAAGCATGGTGCCCGGTGCCGGTGCGGGCAGGGCTTTGGATGCGTTTTTTTGGTAAGGCTCGGCCGACAGGCATTCTATGGTTTCGGGTAAGTCGCTGTCTTGGCAGTTCAACGGCCCCACTTCTTCGTACATAATACTGCTGCCAGCGGATAGCTCCCAGAAAAGAGCCTCTGGGCTATCTATGTAAAAAGTCTCGTTTTGCACCATCACCACATCGCCATGGTAAGTGGCAAAGGCATCGCGCATGGCCATAATGCGCAGCCGCTCGTTGGAGTTGCGGGCACCCTGCCAAGTGGATATGGTAATGTTGTCCAACTCCTCTACCAGCACATCCAAATCATGGAAATAGGCTGGTGAATCGGTATAGACAATGATGCGGTGCCGCTGCTCTATCTCCCTGCTAAAATATTGCAGGTTGAGTATACTGAAACGCGCACGTTTCAGGTCCCGCTCCTTAGAATGGGCTATATATACAATATTCTGCATAGGGATAAGGCAGGGTTTTAGGCAGTTAGTTATCCTAATGTAGAAATTTAACACAACATTCTCAATAGGTTCGCCAAAAAATAATCCCTTAAATGTATAGAGCCGTTGCAGGGCGTGGTTTCCGGTTTTTTATGGAGGAAATAATTATCTTTATCCGAAAGCCTGTTTTTTTATGTTTCCGCCTAAAGTAAGGTTTGTTTTAATAGTGCTTTGCGCATTGGTAGGCATCTACTCGTTTACGCAAGGGGAAGTGTTTCCTGGCGTGGCGCTTTTTGTAGTGGGAGGTATTTTAGCTTATGGACACTTTAGTTACAACCGTATTTGGCTCATATACAAACACGTACTCTCCGCAGAATATGATTTGGCCGAGGCCAAACTGAAGAAAGTGAGCAGCGTGGCCAAGCTTAGCCAAGAGCAGCAGGCTTATTATTACTTTGCAAAGGGCATGGTAGCCATGCACAAAACCGCGCACGACCAAGCGGAGCAAGCACTGTTGCAAGCCATGGATTTGGGCCTGAAGACGGATAACGATATGGCCGTGGCAAACTTTTACTTGGCGCAGATATACTATGCCCGCGCCTCGTATGCGGTAGCGCGGGAGTATCTGGAAAGAAGCAAGCGTTTCCAAACCCATCCCAACTTACAAACCCACATTAAGCAGCTCGATAGAATCCTCAGCCAAGATAGGCCGGAAGCGAACTAGGCTTTGGACACAAGACACAAGACACAAGACACAAGACATCCCTGTCTACTTACTACTTACTATTCACTACTTACTACTTACTACTTCATCGCCACAAAGCGCATTTGCACGCTGCCGTGGTCGGGTATGAGGAATAACTCGTTGTGGATGATTTGATACCGTGTTACTGTGCCCAAGGTATTGTGGAAATGTGTTTCAAAATCTTCCACTTGCGGCGTGCCGTTTACTTTGGTTTTAACGGTTTCGGTGCTCAGTTGTAGCTGTTTTAGCTGCGTATCGGGCTGGTAAGAGCCGGAGAAATAGTTGATGAGCGCGCTGCCGCGATATACCACGGGGAATTTATATGCCGCCCCGTTTTGTGTGTGGGCACTATCAGTAAACTCTATCCAGCTTTCCACCACGCCGCAAAGGGGTGGTTCCACCTCGCCAGTTATGGTATCGTAAAAGCCCACAAACTGCCATTTGCCCGTAAAGGTATAGGTGTTTTGCGTGTCGACTTCGTAATTCACGGGGCAACTGTCGGAAGTCATGTCTTCCTTGCAGCCCACTATGGCCCCCATCACTACTACGGTGGCGGATAAAATAATAATCCAAGTTCCTTTCATTTGCAGCGGTTGTTGTAAGGCTAATACGCTAAGAGTAATTACTTAGTTGCGTTTTTTAAATACAAATGTAATTGTTCGTTCAGGCGCGTTACCTGCTTATCGGGCCGCTTGCGGTTTGCCGCACGTATGTAGTATGGAAAAGGGTCGCGCATTTGCATAAAGTTCTGGTCGCGTATCACCAAGGCCCGTTCCAGTATCTCGCCCGCCACGTAATCGGGCAGTGGCACCAGCGTATCCCCCGGTATCACGCGGGTTTCGCCTTCCAGCGGCCCGAATTCGGCCACCATAAAAAAATCCAGCTTGGGCTGTATGGCCGCATCGGGCTTCATTTGGCTGTTGAGGAACAGCCCTGCGGCATTGCCGGCTTTTATCTTGTCCGTATCGTCAGCATAAAAGAAGTAAACGGGGGAGAAGTTGTAATACTGCCCAAAAGCGGCTATGATGGCCTTGTTCTCTTGGTATTGGTCGTCTTCTATTTTGTTGGCGATTTCGTGCTGGCCGTTTTGGCGGCGCAGCTCCACGGATTTGTTGCGTGTGTGCAGCCGTACCAGCATTACGCCGTTTTTCAGCTTCTTTATCTGCTCTTTGGCGTATTGGCGTTTCCACTTGTTGTAGCGGGTGCTGTACTCGTCTTGCGGGTGCCAGGCGATAAGCCCTATAAAAGCAATCAGCAGCGAGAGGATGGTTGTTTTCTTCATGGTACGAAAAAATTAAGGGTAGCTAGTACCAAGACAAGCTACCCCTAATAAACAGTTGCAATAGGATTAAAAATTCCTAGAATTTATCCAAAATTCCGTCCACAATGCCGTATTCTACCGATTCTTGGGCCGTCATCCAGTAGTCGCGGTCGAAATCGCGCATTACTTTCTCAAAGTCCTGTCCGCAGTTTTCGGCAAGTATGCGGGCACCAAGTTCTTTGGTACGCTTTATCTCGCGGGCGGTAATGGCCAAGTCGCTGGCACTGCCCTGCGCCCCGCCGATGCTGGGCTGGTGTATCATTACGCGGCCGTTAGGGAAAATAAAGCGGCGGCCTTTCTCGCCTTGGCTCAGCAGCAGCGAGCCCATGGAGGCGGCCAAGCCCATGCAAATGGTGGATACGGGCGAGGTAATCATTTGCATCACGTCCATCATCACCATGCCGCTGGTAACTATACCGCCGGGGCTGTTGATGTACAGTTGTATTTCTTTGCCGGGTTGGTGCGCCTCTAAGTATAGCAGGCGGTCCACCACATATTTGCTGGTTTGGTCGGTTACGGCGCCCCAAAGGAAAATCTTGCGGTCGTCGAGGAATTTCTTGTCGAAGCGGCCAAAATCCTTGAACTGGTCCAACAAGGCTTCTTTCGGGTCCTCTTCTTCGTCTTCAAACTTATACATGATATAGTTGCTTTTATAGGTACTTACTGTTCTAAAGGCTAAAGTTATAAAATTAGACACAAGATTTTAGACACAAGACACAAGACTTCAATTATCAGGAATTAAATAAAAAAAGGAAGTTTTAGTAGTACCTCAGTACCTCAGTACCTTGTACCTTTGCCAAGATGATCGTACTTACCGGAGCGGCAGGGTTTATTGGCAGTTGCGTGGCGGAAGAGCTCTACCGCCAAGGGCACAGCTTGTTGCTGGTGGATAATTTCGACCGGGAAGACAAGCTGCCCAACCTGTCGGCCCTCAAGCAGCACAACCGGATGGATCGCGACGAGTTTCTGGATTGGCTGGAAACCGGCGGCAACCGCGTTGATTTTGTCATACACCTCGGTGCCCGAACCGATACCACGGAGTTCAGCACCGCCATTTTCGACGAGCTGAACCTGCATTACTCGCAAGCCGTTTGGCAGCAGTGCGCCAAGCATTCCATACCGTTGATTTATGCCTCGTCAGCAGCCACTTACGGCTTGGGCGAACACGGCTTTAACGACGACCATGCGCTTATTCCGCTACTGAAACCCCTTAACCCTTACGGCCAAAGCAAGCAGGATTTTGATGCATGGGCCTTGCAGCAAACCGAACGGCCGCCGTTCTGGGCAGGGCTGAAGTTCTTCAACGTTTACGGCCCGCACGAGCAGCATAAGGGCCGTATGGCCTCCGTGGTTTACCATGCCTATCACCAAATAAAGCAAACAGGCCAAATGACTCTGTTCCGCTCACACAATCCCGAATATAGGGATGGCGAGCAGCGGCGCGATTTTATCTACGTTAAAGACATTGTGGACGTGATTGTGTGGCTCATGCAACACCGCCCGGCTTCGGCCATCTACAACCTCGGCACGGGGCAGGCCCGTACTTTTCTCGACCTCACCAAAGCCGTTTTCGCGGCGATGGGCCTAGAGCCGGTTATCCACTTCCGCGACACGCCCGAAGACATCCGCGACAAGTACCAATACTTCACCGAAGCCCAGATGGACAAGCTTCGCGCGGCGGGCTACACCGCACCGTTTACCACGCTTGAAGAAGGGGTAGGGGAGTATGTGGGGAAGATGATGGATGGAAAATGAGAGATGATAGATGAAAAGTGGGAGATAAAAAACGTTGTCATCCCGACGAAGGAGGGACCTTCTGGCACCGTTGCGCTGAACTTGAATTTGCGCTGTGCCTCAATGCATCCAATCCCAATCGATAACTATTAACACTAAGAACACAAAGGAAATCACAAAGTACACTAAGAATGCTTTGTGGTCTTAGTGCCTACCTTAGTGCCCTTTGTGTTTATACATGCAACCCAATCCCATAATCCTCTAATCCAAAAAATCCCAATCAAGACTATTTAAACACAACGAACACAAGGGAAATCACAAAGTACACTAAGAATGCTTTGTGGTCTAGTGCTTACCTTAGTGTTCTTTGTGTTTAGACATGCAACACAATTCTATAATTCTCCAATTCTGTAAATTCTGATTCAGACAATAAAAAAGCCGCTCCTGTTTCCAGAAGCGGCCTGTATGCTCAATCATGAGCCACCGATAACCAGTAACCCATAACTAATAACCAATCTTAATGTGCGGCCAAGTAAGAAGAAACACCCTCGTGGGTAGCCTTCATGCCAGCTTTGCCTTCTTCCCAGTTGGCAGGGCAAACCTCGCCTTTCTCCTCTACAAACTGTAGGGCTTTCAAGGTGCGCAATACCTCGTCAACGTTACGGCCCAGTGGCAGGTCGTTGATGGTTTCGTGGCGCACTTTGCCGGTTTTGTCTATCAGGAACAAGCCGCGGTAAGCTACCGGCTCGCCTTGGAAAACGCTGTGCCCTTCTTCGTTGTAATCATACTCGCCAGCCAACACGCCATAGTTCATGGCAATGGTTTTGCTGGTATCGGCCACTAGCGGATAGGTAACGCCTTGTATGCCGCCGTTTTCTTTCGGCGTGTTCAGCCAAGCCCAGTGGCTAAAATGTGAATCAACAGAGCAGGCCACCACTTCTGTACCCAGTTGCTTAAACTCGGCCAGTTTGGCTTGGAAAGCGTGCAGCTCGGTAGGGCACACAAAAGTGAAGTCCAACGGATAGAAGAAGAATACCACGTATTTTTTGCCGAGGTATTGCTCCAAAGAAAATTGCTCCACGAACTCACCACCTTCCACAACGGCGGTAGCACTGAATTTTGGGGCCTGTTTGCCTACTAATGACATATTGTTATTTGATTTAGGGTTTAAAAAGAATGTTGCAACACGGACTAAGAACATGCCCCTCGGGCAATTTGTTCCTTAGCCGCTGCAAAAATAGGAAAAGGGTAGGGCATTACGGTAGCTTTTTAGAGTGAAATGTGGCAGCGGTGTGGTTAAGGAAATGTAAATAGCCCACGGTTTCAACCGTGGGAACAGAGGACAACTATAAATCCATAACCGTTTCAACGGTTTCCCTTTCTTGTAGTGGCCAAGGAAACGTATCTTGCATGCCCAATATCCGAAAGAAAAATGGGCAAGTATATCGGTTTGTTTATAGTGGCGTGGCTGTTCGCGGCTTGCGGCAACAGCGGCCCGGGCGAGATTTCAACCACCACCGCTGCCGACAGCGTTTATACCATCCAACAGTTTGTGGCCAAGCTACAACCCATCCGCTACCCTTGGCGGCACCATATTGAGGATGCAGGTGATTATGGCTTTCGGGTGGAAGGGAGAGATACCCTGTTCGTGCCCGCCGATGCTTGGGCAAGCGAGTATTTGCCCGATACCAGCAACTACTACGGTATTATCTATTATGGCGTGGGCGACTACTTTTATCCGTACCTGAAAACTTTTGACAAACAGGGCAACGTGATTTCCGACCAAGCCTTGGTGGATGCCGGGGGAGTGGACGAGTGCTTGAGGGCCTCGTCGGAAGTGGTGCTCAACAAAGAGGGCTTTGAAATAACCTGTGTGAAGGTATTTCCGTTTTGCGAGGGCGAGCTTTCCTCGTGCGATTCGTTCCTTACCGTGGCCTACCGCGTTGCGGGCACCATACAGCCTGATGGCACCATTAAAACCCAACGTACCGATGATGTGCAGATGACTTTTGCCACCAGATGGTTTTTTCCTGTAATTGATGCAAGTACCCAAAAGTTTGTGTATCAAGATTCTTTGGATATACACGAGTTTTGGATAAGCAGGAGCGATAACTACTCGGTGCAATTTCTCGGTACGGTGTTTACAAGCAGCGATGGCTGCGGGCAGCTATTTCAAGGCAAGGCACTTTACTACTCAAATAAATACATAGAAAGCGACGAATACGAGGATGGGGTATCTTTTTGGGTGGATGAATACCGTATGGACCAAGATAGCTCAATTGTGTCTTTTAAGATTGCAAAAGAAAACCGCGACAGAATGAGGCTTGTAGTAAACCCCGATAGCGTGCGCTGTGGCCTGAAAGAAAGTGTTTTGCAAGTAAAGCCCTGGTTTTAAAACAAACATCATGTCCGACGGTTGGCAATTATTGGTGTTTTTAGGATGCTTTTGGCTGGTCATTCGGCCCCTCACCGGATTTATCCACGAAATGGGCCATGCCGTGGTGGCCGCTTTGTTCGGCAGTAAAAACATCCAAGTATATGTGGGCACCAACGGAAGCCAACGGCGCACCATAAACTTCACACTGGGGCGGTTTACTTTTTGGTTGCATAAAAACCCATTGGCATGGCAGCAAGGGGTAGTGTATCAAGAAAACACCGGATATTGGGCCAATGTGTTTACGGTACTGGCGAACGGGCCCGCCAGTTATAGCCAGCGTTTTTGCGTGGCTGGTATTTGCCACCGATTTAAACGACCTGTTTAAACTGCTGGCCATTGCTTTTTGTATTTCCGGGGTTGTTGATTTGTTTTTCAACATCATCCCCAACAGCACCCCGTATGTACTTGCCGACGGCAGCATTACTTACAACGATGGCAGCTTGCTGTTGCAGATTATCTCGCAAAAGCAGTATTATTTGGTAGTAAAAGAGATGTTGCAGGATGTGAAAGCAGGAAACCACGGGCTGGCTGCCGAAAAGGCGGAACGGATTTTTAAAACGGGCAAGGTGCCAAGGGGTCTTTATATCTACTGTATTGGCTGCTACCTAGAGGCAAAAAACTATGCCAAAGCCGCTGAAATAGGTGATTTGCTGCGCGAGTTGCCGGATGTATCCGCTATAGAGTATGCCTATCTGGGCACAATCGATTTCCACCAAAAAAACTACCAAGCCTGCTTGGATAATCTGGATAAAGCCCTTGCCCTCAATAGTGAAGATTACTCGGCCTACGGCACCCGTAGCTTGGCGCATTGCTTTCTGGGCCATCTTGACGAAGCTATTGCCGATGCCAACACCGCCATTGCCTTGCAGCCCAACAATGCGCTGCTGTACAGCAACAGGGCCTACGTGTTTGTGCTAAAAGAGCTTTATGTGGAGGCCGTGGCCGATGCCACCCAAGCCATTAAACTGGATGATGGCGTATCATACGCACACAACAACCGGGCCTATGCCAAGATAAAACTGGGCCTGTTGGATGCTGGCTTGGCAGATGTGCAAAGGGCCATCAAGTTACAGCCCGGTGGCTCTTACAATTATTTGGTTTTGGGTATTTACTATTGGGAAAGCGGAGATGCCGTATCGGCAAAACTCCAGTTTCTCAAGGCCAAAGAATTGGACCCCGATACCTACGAACTGGACAAATACCTAGCCTTGGTGGAGGATGTGGCTTATCATGTAGGATAACGGGCTACAGCCCCGCCGCCCACTTCTTCGCCTCTTCCACTTGTTGCGGCTGTGGCTGCAACACCAGTTTGCCCTCGGGGCTGCGCTGCAATATTTTGATGAACTGCAAGCTGCCCGGCTCCACGGGGTAGGCCGCCTTTTGGCGGTAGGTTTCCAGCAGTAGCAACGCTTCCGCCGCCACGGTGGAGTGCACGTTGTCCGGCGGGTTGGGTCCGGCGTTGTGTAGGCTTATTCCGGCGCAGGGCGTTGTATCGTCCAACAAAGTCACCAAGGGCTTCACGTGCTTTTTCTGTATCCAGTTTTGCGGGGCCTTGTCCAGTATCACGGTGCCGCTGGCCACATTGGCTTTCAGGTATCCTATAAAAGCCACGGGGTCGTGTTGGGTGTAGCCGTCGGTAGGAAACTGGATGGCGTTTACCCCGCCGCGTACCGGCTCGGGGGCTTTGGCCACCGTATCGATGGCCGGTGCGGGGGCCAAGGGTTCGGCATCATTGGCACAACCGGCCCACAACAGCAGGGCAAGGATAGACAGTAGTAGTGTGCGGCGCATGGATTTATTTAACTACGGTAATAAAGCGGGTTTCGATGGCACCGTTCTCAAAACGGATTTGCACATAGTAGAAGCCTTTGGCCAAGTGGTTGGTTTGCACCCTCAAGTCGTTGGCACCGCTGGTAGCTTCCAGGCGTTGCACTTGGCGGCCCTCGGTGTTCAGCACGGCCACATCCAGCACCCTGTGTGTAGGGCTTTTGATAACGAAGTGGTCTTCTACGGGGTTCGGGTAAACGCTCAAATCGGTTACACTGGCTACTTCCGGGGTAGATACCACACCCTCGAAGTTGAGGTTGTCTATGGTAAGCTCGCTCAACATCGGGTTGGCCAAATCTTTGGTAGAGGTGATAAGGATTACGTAGGTTGATGGAATGGGGGTACCGGTTACGTTTGGCTGGGCATTGAGAATAGGGAACTCGAAGTAGGTGTAATCCACGGCTGTGGCCAAGGCAATGTTTCCAGTAGCCACCAACGAGTCGCGGTTGTTATCTTGGTCGCGTATGTACATGGATAGGATAACACGGGCCGAATCGCCGATGGCGGGGCTGTATTTATAATAGCCAGTAAGCTTCTGGGGGCGGTAGCTAATGCCCCAACCATGATAGCCCAACGAATCGTTTCGGATGGAGCCGTTGGTAAGGATGCCACCGATAAGGCCCGCTACGCCGCCGGCATCAATGGTGCGCACTATGGCCGCGCTATCGCCGGAATAGGCATCGGTGGTAGGCTCCACGGTAAGGCCGCTCAGGAAGTAATCCCTTGCGTTGGAGTTCCAATCCCTTGGTACGGAATAGCTTGCGCTATCGGCCCACACTTCAAAGCTGCCGTTCACCACATTTTGCGCCATGGCACCTACGGATAGCAAAGTGCCGATAATCAGAGTAGAGATTTTTTTCATAGTAAAAAATGATAGTTTCGTTCGCACATAAAATTTCAAATACAAGATAGTAAAAAAGAAAAAGGCCCGGAAACCTTCCGAGCCTTTTTCATGCATTTTGAGCTATTTTTTGAGCCTATTTGAGGCATTTTTAAGCTTAATTATACCGCAATGCTACATTTTGAGACATTTTTTGCGGTATAATCGGCCTTAGCTGCCGAACACTTCGGCCAGCTTCTGCTCCAGGGCAGGGCCGCGCAGGTTTTTGGCGATAATGTTGCCGTTTTGGTCAACCAAGAAGGCCGCAGGTATGGAGTTTACGTTATATTGCTTGGCTACCGGGCAGTTCCAGAATTTCAGGTTGCTACCGTGGTACTGCCAAGTAAGGTTGTCTTGTTTGATGGCACCCACCCAAGCATCCAACTCCTTATCCAGCGATACGCTATAGATAGTGAAACCTTTGCTTTTATACTTTTCGAAGGTTTTAACCAAGTTGGGGTTTTCGGCACGGCAAGGTTTGCACCAAGAGGCCCAAAAGTCCACCAACACTACCTTTCCCTTCAGGCTTGAAAGCTGGAAACTTTCACCGGTAGGGCTGTTCAGGGTAAAGTCTGGCGCAGGGCTGCCCACGGCTATTTTGCTGGCATCACCCACTTTGGCGGCTATTTCCTTGGCCAAGGTAAGGTTCGGGTCTTGGGCTAGGGCTTTATCAGTGATTTTTTTGATAAAAGCCGCGTTCTCTTCCACGTTAAGGTTGCTCACGGCAAAGATGGACAGCAGCGGGTCTTGAGTGGTATCGGCAAAGGTGGTAAGGCTGGTTATCATGCCCTGTTGCAACTGCCCGTATTCGTTTTGCAGGGCCGTTAATGAGGCTTGGTCGGCACCGCTGAACTGGGCATTCATAAACTCTTGGTTTATTTCGCCCACACGGCGGTTTTTATTGCCCAGCTCTTTGATGAGGCCGTTCAACGAAACCGTAGGCTGGTGGCCCGTAAACTCGTATTTCATTACGTCGTTCAGGTCGCCGTCAAACTTTACTACCGCGCCGGGCTCCAATACGATGAGCCAAGTACGTTCCTGGCTTACGCGCAGCATAAACAAGCCACGGCCCGTAACCGGTTTTTTCATGGTAAAGGTGCCCTCTTTGCTGATGATGGCCGTATCGGCAGGGGTGGCGTTGCTCAGGCTTTCCCAGCGGTCGAGGAAGATGGTCATGCCGGCGGCATTGGCCAGTTTGCCCTCGATGAGGTATTCGTTGTCGGCGGGTTTGTCGCCCGTGTTGCAAGACACTAAGGTGATGGCAGTAGCAATAAGCGATAGGAGCAAGGTCCTCATATTCAATGGTTTTGGAGTTTTTCTAACAATACTTTCCCTGCCGTTTTAGGGTCGGCCACGCCCTTGGTTGCCTTCATCACCAAGCCCATAAAATAGCCTTGGAGTTGTTTTTCCCCCTTACGGAAACGCATGGTTTCACTAGGGTTGGCATCCAATATACCCTGCACGATGTTGCCCAGCACGTCCTCATCCTGCTGTTGCACCAGCCCCAGTTCGTTTGCCAATGCTTCGGGGCCTTTGTGGGGCTGCCGCAGCATGGCGGGGAACAGTTGCTGGTTGGCAACGGTATAGCTGATGTGGCCGTCGTCAATCCGTTGTATCAACCGCGCAAGATGCTCAAAGTTAAGGGGAAATTTCGCCATTTCCGCACCCTGCTCGTTCAAGTACGAACGCACGTTGTTCAAAACCCAGTTGGCGGCGGCTTTATAATTGCGGGAGGCATCCGCCAGCTTAACAAAATATAACGCTATATCGCGCCCCTCCGTTAGGTTTTGGGCATCTTTTAGGTTGAGGCCGTATTCATTGATAAACAGTTCTTGCAGTTCATGGGGCAACTCCGGCATTTGGCTTTTCACCGTATCAATATATTCCTGCG
>CAYYZT010000071.1:11403-11789 GCA_964476015.1 uncultured Chitinophaga sp. | reverse complement strand
CCGCTGCGCAGGGTAACGTAGGCATAGTTGCCTTCCACCACCACCGGGTCGCAACTGCTTACGTGGCTGTAGGTTGATACCCAAACCGGGTTTGCCGGGTTGCTGTTATCGTAAATGTGCATACCCGTCATGCTGCCGAGGAACAGGTACTGGCGATACATAAAGATGGTCTCTATATCCCAACCCACCTGTACTTGGCTGCTAAAGGCAGGGTTGGTGGCACTGGCAATATCGTACAGGTGCATGGTGCTGTTGTCCACTATATAAAGGAAGTTGGGCCCGAGGGAAAAACGCGCCATACTGCCGCCCTTGCTGCCCACGTCGCCGCCACGGCTTTCCACGCTGTTAACGGGCGCACCGCTAGCGGCATCGAATACAGGCGTGAA
>CAYYZT010000071.1:0-11393 GCA_964476015.1 uncultured Chitinophaga sp. | reverse complement strand
ATTGGATGAAACCTTTGGTGGATGCGAATGTACAAGCCATCGTTAGCGGGCATACTGGTAAGCACATCGCCACCGCCTACAAATATGCCGTCGTTGTTCACTAGGTTGCCGTTACAGTCCAGTTCATACGGCTCGGCGTGTTTCACTTGGTTGTAATGCGTGATAACACCGTTGGGGTTTGATTGCTGGAAATCCCAAGCGGAGATGCCAAAACCACTGCCGCCGCGTTGCGGCAGGGCATTCTCGATGCGTTTGGTAACGGTAGCGGCCGTAGGGTTGCTGATGTCGATAGCCAACAAATCGATGTAGCTATCGGCATACAGCGTGTTGCCGCGCACGGCCAGGTCAATATTGCCCGGGATATTGATAAAGGCTTCGTTTACGGGGCTACTGGGGTTGGCATTGTTGATTACGTGGATGCCCTTGTCCCTTTCGTTGATAAAGATATAGTTGTTGCTGAACCATATTTTGCCCGGCGTTTCCAAGGCGCGCGGGCTTTCGGAAGCCACCGATGAGCGCAACTGCTCGTAGCTTATGTAAACCGGTTCGTAAGTATAGTAGGTGTACTCGCCTTCGCACTTGTCTTTAAGGCAGCTTTGCAGCGAGATGGCCACTAGTGCCATCATTAGTAGCAGTGTACGGTTGGTGTGGGTTTTCATAGCCAGCGTTTTTGTGGTGATTGGCTTGTTGCAGTGAATAACGGATGGATTTTTCCTTCGGTTGCCTCGGTAATCCAAAAAAGAAAAGAATTTTTACGAGGCCACCTTTAGAGGGTTTGTTCCGTTCTTTGGGTAATAGGGCGTTGCCCTATCCTAGCGTATTATGCCCCTTTGGGGCGAAACATGGTTCTCGCCCCAAAGGGGCATAACATAATAGCGGGGGCATCGCTCTCGGCACAAAATAGCCAAGAAAATGAAAGCACTACTACTCACCATCACCATCCTCTTCGGCAGCATCTATTTCGCCGCCGCCCAGCAGCAAGATTCCACCAAGCGAAAGCCTGACGTGCTGGTGCTTACCGATGGCAGCATATTGAAAGGGGAGCGCATAGAAGCCACCAAGCCCGGCCAAGTGCGGCTGCGCATGGCCGATGGCACGGAGGTGGAGTTCCCCGTGGAAAGCGTGGCACAGATACGCACCGATGTGCCATCAAACAAGCAGCCCCGCAAGCCGCACCAAGTACAAACCAAGGGGCTGTACGCCGTAGTTACGGCGGGCTTGCTGTTTGGCGATATTGACCAAGACCCTATTTCGTTTACCAGTGGGGCTGCCATCGGCTATCGGTTTTTGCCGCAGCTATACTTGGCCGGGGGTGCCGGTACAGACATGCACGGCAGCAGCGGCAATATCTTCGCGCCGGTGTTTCTGCGCATCGGCGGCGAGGCCATGAAAACCAAGGTAACGCCGAGCTATTTCTTCTCTGGCGGCTATGCTTTACCCTTCGAGGAGGAGAGCGAGCAATATTTTGACATTAAGGGCGGTCCGTTTTACGAGGGCGGGGTAGGGGCCACGTTCCGCACGTCGGGGCGCATCTATTGGTCGCTCAGTATTACCTATCGCCACTACAAGGGCCAGCGCAGCTATCAAAATCAGTGGTGGTGGGGCACCGACGACAGCTACGTTACCGAAAAGCGCACCTATCGCCGCTTCGGGCTGAACGTGGGTATGTGTTTTTAGGTTGGTCGGTGATTGGTTGATTGGTCATCGGTTGATTGGTCAATCGGGCCTTTACAATCGAAATCATCAGCATGCTGTTGGAACTAAGTTCCGAGGCACGAAAGTAACTTTCGCGCCAGAAAGGTTGATGGTTAGTTTTTGTTTAGGTTGTAGTAAACCCCAACATTCAAACCCAATGCCCAGTCTCTCTCGCGAATGGGGCTATCGTCCACGTATGAAACGTTCCAAACGGGTTTGTATAAATTGTATGTCCTAAACCGTGGTTCCAGCCGAAGCACCCAGTGTTTGTAAAAAGTGTACTCCGCACCCACTCCTGTGCTAATACCTATGTTAAAGTTTTCATTGAAATCTTGTCCGTCGAGCAAATTGCTTGTGCTGTTCCAGCCTGGGATTTCGTAGAGGTGTTTTTTACTAAAATCCATATTGAATAGGATGCCTGTAAGCGCATAAACACTCCATTGCCCTTTTGTGTAATGCCACCTGAAATTCATGGGTATGGCCAACCGCTGGGTACGCCATCCAAAATCAAGAGAGTTAGGCAGCACAGGGTTAAATATTTCCCCATCCCAAGCGGTCATAATATTGGAGTTTGGGTTGTCAAGATAATAAGTAGTGGAATTAAGCTCTAAACCCGTCTCTGCCGAAAACCACTTGCGTGGCATATATTGGTAAAGTACCGCGGCAGCGAATCCATATCTAACGGGGGAATTGTATAATCCCAAGTCGCCATCAGCAAAGCGTGAAGTGATATCGTTGGAATAGTTGATACCTATTAAATGCTTTGCGGGGAATACTTTTTGGGCGGTGGCCACCCATGTTACCCCCATAGCCAATAACAGAATGCAAGCCTTTTTCATCAATGCTTTTAACTACAATATAAATAATTATATTGATTGTTTTAGTGCTTTCGGCAGCATCAGCAAAAACGGCAAAGCTTTGGCGTAATCCAGTTTTTCATATTCCAACCCCAGCCTGCGCAAGTTTTGGTAGTAGGTTTGGTGGTGCTCGTAATACATCCTTTCCGAGGCAATCAACCAACCCCTTTCGCCCAGCTTCTGTCCTAAGAACCATTTTTCTATCAACCTGCCCGTGCGGCCATTGCCATCATCAAAAGGGTGGATTTTCACAAATACCAGATGCAGCATGGCCGCAAAGTAAAAGATTTCCTGCAATGACAGTTCCGTGGCCAGCAGCACCTCCAAATCCGCATAGAATTTATCCATTTCGCTCGTTACCGTTGCAGGCACGGCTGCCACGTACTCTATGCGGCCATCGTTGGTAGTTACGTACATATTGCCCGTGCACATTTGGCCCTGCTTGTGGGCGGGCAATAGGTTTTTGGCAACCAATGCATGGGCTGCTAGGATGTTTTCTTTGGTAAGAGGATGTGCCTTGGCAAACTGGTAGGCATCGTACAGGTCGTCAATCTTCTGGGTATAGTCAGGCAGATATTCGATACCGAACCGTTTGTGCTTTATGTAGGAATCCAACTCTATGTTCTCGCCCTCTATTTTCGAAGAGAAAACCGCAGCCACCGAAGTATAGAAGCTAAAGCTATCCATAATGGTAAGCTCGCTATCTTCCAACACATGGTATTGCTCCAATAACGCAACACCTACTTGTGCCCGATAGTCGGGCAGCAAATGGGTGGGCAATATGTGTAGGTCAATATCGGGCATAACGTGTCGTAGTGCGACACGTGAAATTAAGCATAAAAGAAGTAGCTACCTCACTTTCCGAAACCGTAATACACGCCTACGTTGAGCCCGGCTGCCCAGTAATGGTTTTGTGGTGGGTTTTGATAATAAATATCGGAGCGGTCGGGTTTGGCTATGTTGTAAACCCTAAAGCGTGGCTCGGCGCGCAGCAGCCAGTTGGGCTTTATTTGGTATTCCACGCCCACGCCAGCGGTTAGCCCCAAGCCGAGGTTGTTTTTGAAGCCTGCCTCATGGATGTAATTGTAGGTTTCCCCGTCCCGAAAGAAATCGGCATCAAATTGATACTGTAGCAAGTGGTTGGCGGTAAATACCACGCCCGTAAGGCCATAAAAGCCCCAACGGCCCTTCTGGCCATGCCAGCGCAGGTTTAGCGGCACGGCAAAGCGGTTGATGCTACGGGTAAAATCCATATCCATGGCAGCAGGATCAAAATCCATGGCTTGGTGAAACTTTGCATCGTATGGGAAACCTTCCATCACACGGGTTTTGGTGCTGTTATACTCCACGCCCGTTTCCACCGAAAACCATTGCACGGGCCGGTATTGGTACAGCAACGCCGCCGAATAGCCATAAGCCACCCGCTGGTTGTCGGTATAGTAGTATTCGTTGTCGTTCGAGAGCAACGAAGTGATATCGTAGGAGTGGTTGATACCCACGGAGTGCTTTTTGAAGGCAGGGGCAGTATCTTGCGCATGGGCCAGCAAGGCTACCACAGCCATAAACGACAACAGTAATGCCTTTTTCATGGTAAAGGAGTTTTATAGTTTTCCAAAAGTATGATATACGCCAAAGTTAAAGCCCGCCGTCCATTGGCGGTCTTCTTTGTAAAACATCTCGTAATTTCTCCAGCCTTCGGTTTTCAGCAGGTTATATACCCTAAAGCGCGGCTCCAGCCGCAGCATCCAACGGTGGTTGATGGCATATTCGGCACCAAGGCCAACACCCACGCCCAATCCGAGGTTTTCCTTAAAGCTGTTGCGCTCCAGTTGGTTCAGGCGGTCGGTTTGGGCAAATACATTGAAGTGGTGCTGGCGCAAAATATTGGTAGCTAATATCACTTGGCCCATTGCGTAGAAACTCCAACGTTTGTGCTGTAAATATCCCCTAAAACTTACCGGCACCCCAATGCGGTGGACGGTAACATCTTCTATGCTTACATAAGGGGCAAGCCACATTACGCCCTCTGGGTAGATGCTTTCCTTCTGAAAGCGGTTTGCCTGATACTCCACGCCGCTTTCAACGGAAAGCCATTTAACGGGCCTGTATTGATAGAGTGCCGCAACGGTATTGCCGTGCTTTGGTTTGTAACTGCCCTCTACTGCTTGCGGAGCGGTAAGCAGCGAGCCAAAATCGGTACTGGCATTAATGCCGACGGAGTGCTTGCCAAAGCACGGAGCGTCGATTTGCGCATTGCCAGCCAAGAACGAAAAGCAGCAAACGGCAAAGAAAAAGAAGTATTTCATAAGAGCCTTTTTGCCATAACGGGTAAAATGGATGGAGGGTTGCCTTGTAACTAAATGTGCGATGCCGTTTAAACACAAAGAACATTAAGAAAGGCACGAAGAGCACAACGAAGTAGTGCTTTTAACCTTTGTGCCCTTTGTGGTTAAACCGCAATATTGTACGTAATTTAGCACCATCCTCATTCAATATTTACTGCCCAATGCTGCACATTTCCCAGATTGTTATCGACGACCCCGTACTGAAGCCGCGCCAACTGAACGCCCTCGACCGCTTTGTGATGCGCTTCATCAACGATGAGCGAGATTTACCGTTTATCTATCTGTTTTCCGTACAGTCGGCCATAATATTGCCCGTTGCCATCGTGCTTTACGTATGGTTCACTTGGTGGCTGGCCGTGCCGTATTTGGTGCTGTTGTTTGCCGTGCTGCTGGGGCCGTATATTTTAATGCTGCACAACATTTGCCACCGCAAGCTCTTTAAAAAGGAATATGAGTGGATGAACAATATCATACCGTGGTTCCTTGGCCCGTTTTTTGGCGAAACGCCCGAAACCTACTACGCCCACCACATCTGCATGCTCGACGCCGAGGGCAACCTGAAAGACGACCTGAGCAGTACCATGAAGTACCAGCGCGACAGCTTTCTTGGGTTTATGCACTACTTCGGTACGTTCTTTTTTCTGGGCATTATCACGCTCTCCAACTACTTTATCAAAAAGAAGCGGAAGGAGTGGATGCGCAACATCCTTATCGGCGAGTTTTCGTTCTTTTTGTTGGTGGCGGTAATGTCGCTGCTTAGCTGGAAGGCCACGTTGGTGATGTTCGTTATCCCGTTTTGCTTTACCCGGTTTATGATGATGGCGGGCAACTGGGGCCAGCATGCTTTTGTGGATGCCGCCGACCCGGGCAACAGCTACAAGAACAGCATTACCTGCATCAACAGCCGCTACAACAAAACGTGCTTTAACGATGGCTACCACATTGGCCACCACGTACGCCCTGCCATGCACTGGACGGATATGCCCAAGGAGTTTCAAGACAACATTGCGAAGTACCGCGACCAAGGGGCCATCATTTTCCGCAGTATTGATTTCTTTGCTGTATGGCTGTTTTTGATGACGAAACAGTATGGCATATTGGCCAGCTTTTACGTTGACCTTGGCGATACCCCCCAAACAAAGGAAGAAATCATTGCCCTGCTGAAAAGCCGTACCCGCCGCATCGATTACGAAACCATCGAGAAATTCAGCGGTCAGGATTATATGCGCGAATTACGCCGCAAAAAGCTGTAATCCCTGTGCTAGCAGGGCAAGACTATACTAACGTTACTTTGCTTATGGTTCGTCGTCAGCCGCTGATATGCCAAACTCTTTTTGTAGGTTTTGGCCGTAGTTGATGGCCTCAATAGCCGCCTTGGAGAGTTTGTTTTCCAGCTTGCCGTATTTTTTGTGGTAATCCTTGATGCTGGCGCGTATAACTTCCAACGCTTCTTCGCGGCCGTAGGTATCCGTTATTTCGCAGCGGGCCTCTTGGCCGGGCATGTTTTTGTAGGTAAGGAAGTAGTGCTTTAGGCGCTGCACGATGCTAGGTGGGCAGTCGTTGATGTCTTTCCACTGGCTGTACACCTCATCGCCCTTCATCACGGCTATTATTTTGTCGTCGGCCTCGCCGCCGTCAATCATACGGAAACCGCCGATGGGCACGGCGGGCACCAGTATGTCGCCGTGGCGTATGTCTCGCTCCGTGAGCACGCAAATATCTAGCGGGTCGCCGTCGCCCACAATGCCGGTGCGGCCCGTTTTCTCCATGCAGAAACGCGCCACTTCGTCGTCGCAAAACGTTTGCGGTATAAAGCCGTACAGGGCCGGTATTACGTTGGAGAACTTCTGCGGGCGGTCAACCTTCAAATAGCCCGATACCTTGTCAATCTCGTACTTCACGTTGTCGCTCGGCACAATCTCTATAAACGAAGTTACCACCTCGGGTGCCCCTTCGCCAATATCCACGCCATGCCATGGGTGCGATTTGTAGCGCAACCCGATTAGCTTCCATATCTTTTTGATGTTGTCTTTGCCCATGAGTGTGGTTATTGGTTGATTTGTTGATTGGTTAATCGGTGCGGGTGGTGCAAAGATACAGCCATGGTTTTGTTTCGCCCATGTTTTGAACGGTTTAAACACTAAGGACACTAAGAAATAGGCACAAAGAATACCAAGTATCCTTTGTATTCTTCGTGTTTTTCCTTGGTGCCCCTTGTGGTTAAATCCATGGTGCCGACACGCTCAAAACACGTCTAGCTTCGGTTTATTTGTCAAGATATCTTCGATTCGGGATAAAACATCCGGCGTAAGTTTCTCCACATCCTCCAATGCCTTCAGGTTTTCCAGCAAATGAGATACCTTGCTGCCGCCGGTAATTACAGTGCTCACGTTCGGGTTTTTAAGGCACCACGCTATGGCCAAGCGGGGTAGGGTAGTGCCGAGGTCTTTAGCGAGGGTTTCCAGTTGGCGCGATTTGTCCAGCTTTTCTTCCTGTAGCATCCGTTCCTTCAGCCATTCCAAATTCGGTAGGTCGAGGCGGGTTTTCTCTTCGGGCATGCCGTGGTTGTATTTGCCGCTGAGCAGGCCGCTGGCCAAAGGCGACCAGATGGTGCTGCCCATGCCCCAATCGCGGAACAGGCGGAAATACTCCACCTCGAATCGCTGGCGGTGGAACATATTGTACTGCGGCTGCTCCATGGTGGGGCCGATAAGGTTGTATTTCTCCGCCACCAAGTGTGCTTCGGTTATTTCCTGCGCTGTCCACTCGCTGGTGCCCCAATACAGCACCTTGCCCTGCTGTATAAGGTGGTGCATGGCCCATACCGTTTCGGCAATGGGCGTGTTGATGTCGGGGCGGTGGCAGAAGTAGAGGTCAAGGTAATCCACTTGCAAGCGTTTCAACGCCGCGTCGCAAGCCTCCATTACGTGCTTGCGGCTCAAGCCGCGTTGGTTGGGCAGTTGGCCTCCCCAGAAAACCTTGCTGCTCACCACATAAGTGCTGCGGTCCCAGTTCTTCTTCTTAAGGATGTTGCCCATCACTATTTCCGATTTGCCAGCCGCATAGGTCTCGGCATTGTCGAAAAAGTTGATGCCGCTGTCGTAGGCGGCGGTCATCAATTCCTCGGCCACGTCGTCGCCAATTTGCAGGCCGAACGTGAGCCACGAGCCCAGCGAGAGGGCACTTACCTGTAGGCCGCAGCGGCCGAGTCGTCTGTATTCCATGTGATTTATGTGCTAATACGTTGATGTGGCAATGTGCCGATAAGGGAGTTTCCTATACCATATATTCCACAAACCTAGCCTTTAAGGAATAATTAGCTAGCCTGTTTATCTCGAAATAAAACAACAATCAATACTCTCGTGTCCTCATTGTATGAGGCGGAAAAGCTGCTCGGTGCCCGCTACGTCTGTAGTTCTCATTTTGCCATCGGCTGCAACCATTTTCAAACCGTGACAGTTTGTCACGGTTTCGTTTCCTTCGGCTTTCAACCGTTGCTTTAGCTTGCGCCAATAAGCATTAGGGTCAACACTATCGGTAAGTACTGCCACCACATCCACAATGGAGATGTACCATTTTTCTTGCTCCGCATCCCAAAGGGTGCGTACTTGCTTTTCCTCAAATAACTTAATGGCGGTTGTTTCCTTGCTCACGACATGCTGTTTTAGATAGTTTCAATAATAGCGATTTTCCTTTTATGAAGCCTTCTTCCGTATTGAAATTCATTCCCATGCCCTCAAGGAGGAGAAGCTTCGCAACGGATTTTCCAAGAACAGGCGATTTCCACATGTAACAATTAGAACATCGGTACATCAGCATATTAGCACATTAACCTTTACCTTTGCCCCGCAAAACAACCCTTACATCATGGCCGGAAAAACGACCCAAAAGCAGATTATCATTACCGTAGAACTGGACGAGAACAAGCTGCCCGAGCGCATCCTTTGGGAAGCCGAAGACTCCGGAATGAGCACCGCGCGCGACAGCAAGAGCATGATGCTCTCCTTTTGGGACCGCGACGAGGACAACACCATGCGCTTCGACCTGCACACCAAGGATATGTACGTGGACGAGATGAAGAACCATTTCCTACAAACCCTAGTAAGCATGGCCGAAACCTACCGCCGCGCCACGGGCCACAACTTCGTGCTCGACGAGATGAAGACCTTCACCACCAACCTCAGCCGCCGCATCGAAGAGGCCGAGAACGAGAAGGAAGGCAGGGTGTAGTTGTTTTAACATTTCCTTAAAAGGCATATCTTTAAGAAAAAAGGGGACCATGCTAAAGCAAACCATCGTTTATATTGTGTTATTAGGCTTATTGTTGGTGGTTTCGTGCAACGGCCGCCAGCCGGTAGCCGAAACAGAGCCGCAAAAGCCGGAATTTGACGCGGAAAGCCCCACCTGGCTACCCATCAACCCTAAAGCATACGAGTACGTATCATCGGTAGAGGATTTTGGCGATTCGCTGCGCATCATTACCACCAAGCCGCCCGGCGATACGGTATTTTCCTATCATCTTGATCTTAAAGGAACAAGCGACGATAAGTTTGACGGTACGTTTACTGTTAAGAGCACCTTTCGCTATATACCGAACGACACAACTGTCAACACTTACAAGTCTTTTGAAGATATTGGGGAATATCGGTTTTATTATGACCCGAAGGAGATGGATAGCTTGTATCCTGGTTATAGAAACAGGAAAAATACAGACCCTATTCCAATAGGATGGATAGGCATACCTAAGTTTTTTGAAATAAGCCCCTTGCGTGTTATCAATCCTACAACCCAAGAAAAACCCAGAGGCATCTTAATAGAGCAATACGTTACCGAATTTTCCGGCGGCAAGCAAGTACACGTCATTACCGCGAACAACGACACCATGTACCTAGAGGGCTTTGTGGATTATATGAAATAGGCAGGGAACCACCCCACCCATGTTTCGGCTATCGCTCAGGACAGGCTCTTTTGCCCACGCTGCTTGGCTAGGCAAGGAGGGGAGCTGCCAAAATCACAGCCCGTTTCAAAGTCAGCTCCGTAATTGTAGAGGCAATTGGGATAACAAGCGATAAAACTGTTTGTTGAAAGTCGAGAAGCCGGAGCTCCCCTCCTTCGCGTGAGCCTTTTTGCGCCAAGCAAAAGGAGGGGTGGGGGGTGGTTAACACAACACAGGTAAAAAGCAGGAGGTGCTCGTTTGGCTGACCTATTTAAACAAAACGCAGCTACTATTATCCCAAAAGTAGTCCATTTCGTGAGCGACCACCCCCAACCCCTTCCTTCGGCTATCGCTCAGTACAGGCTCTTTTGCTCACGCTGCTTGGCTAGGCAAGGAGGGGAGCTGCCAAAATCACAGCCCGTTTCAAAGTCAGCTCCGTAATTGTAGAGGCAATTGGGATAACAAGCGATAAAACTGTTTGTTGAAAGTCGAGAAGCCGGAGCTCCCCTCCTTCGCGTGAGCCTTTTTGCGCCAAGCCAAAGGAGGGGTTGGGGGTGGTTAAAAACGCTATTCATAAATTGCTTTGCGAATCGTCTCCAGCACCAAACCCACATTTTGGCGCACCCGCCAATTTTCGAACCGCAATACCCTAAAATTAAGGCTCCTTAGCCACTCGTCCCGTTCAAAATCGTAGACCTGTGAAATCGGGTTAAAATGGGGCTGCCCGTCAAGTTCCACTATTATCCTTTCGCTGGGGCAGTAAAAATCCACGATGTACTTGCCAATGCTATGTTGCCGCCTGAATTTCTTGCCGTCGAGCTTGTTATTGCTCAAGGCTTTCCAAAGCATCTTTTCCTCAAGGGTACTGTTATTCCGCAACGCCCTTCTAAAAGTCTTGAGCGGCTTAAGGTTATGGATTTGGTGGTTTATGTAGTGAAAATAATTATTGTTAATAAAAATAGCAAAATTTAACTAAAATATTTTGCTATTATTTTAAAGTACCCTTTTCGTGTACAACCACCCCCAACCCCTCCTTATGCTCACGCTGCTTGCTAGGCAAGGAGGGGAGCTGCCAAGTTCACAGCCAATCTTGTTGTTTTAAGCAAAGGCACACATTGACTTTCTACTTAGAAGCCACATGTGAAGTCGAGAAGCTGGAGCTCCACTCCTTTGCGTGAGCTTTTTTGCGCCAAGCCAAAGAGCCTGTCCTGAGCGATAGCCGAAGGAAGGGGTTGGGGGGTGGTCGCCCAAACCAAGTGCAGAAGCTACAGCTTCAAGCAAGCCTTTTAGTATTAGCATAAGGGCGACTTGGGGGTGGTTGGCACATTTTCCCTACCTTTGTTCAATATTAACCCGTTTATAGATGCTGGGCCTGAAACTACCTACCGACCCCCGCTGGGCCAATTTGGCCGAGCACAGCTTGGAAGAAATACTGACCGACCATGCCTATTGCGAGCAAAAAGCGGCGCTGAGCTGCATCTCGCTTATTGCCCGATACCCCGAAAGGGAACGGTTGGTGGATGAGCTGGCACCTATTGTAACCGAGGAATGGGGCCACTT
>CAYYZT010000070.1:0-11899 GCA_964476015.1 uncultured Chitinophaga sp. | reverse complement strand
CGGGGGTTGTCGCTGGTAAGCAGCACCCGGTCGCTCAATTCGCAGGCGATACGCGCCATGATGGGGCGTTTCTCCTTGTCGCGGTTGCCGCCGCAGCCCACCACCGTTATCACTTGCTCGTTGCCCGTGCGGATGGCTTGGATGGTGGAAAGCACCTTTTTAAGCGCATCGGGCGTGTGGGCATAATCCACAATACCTACCACTTTTTGTTTGGGCGATACCACATAATCGAAACGGCCCTCTGCGGAAGCGAGGTTGCTGATGCCGCCCAAGGCTTCCATCTTCTCCACGCCCAGCAGTTCGGCAATGCCGTACACGGCCAGCAGGTTGTAGGCGTTGAACTCCCCGATTAAGCGGGTGTGCATTTCCACGCCGTCCATTTCCATGATGAGGCCGCTGAACGTGTTCTCCACGATGCGGCCCTTGAAATCAGCGATACGGCTCAGGCTATAGGTATAAATCTTGGCCTTGGTGTTTTGTACCATTACGCGGCCACGTTTCTCGTCTATGTTAGTCAAAGCAAACGCCGAAGCGGGCAACTCGTCAAATAGTTTCTTTTTGGCGGCGATGTAGGCATCGAACGTGCCGTGGTAATCCAAGTGGTCGTGGGTAATGTTGGTGAATGCTGCGCCCGTAAACTGCACGCCCGCAATGCGGTTCTGTACGATGGCGTGGCTGCTGGCCTCCATAAAGGCATATTCGCAACCGGCCTCTACCATTTCGGCCAACAGGGCGTTCAACTGGATGGCATCGGGCGTGGTGTGCGTGGCAGTAACCTCATGGGTATCCACCATGTTGCGCACCGTGGATAGCAAGCCCACTTTGTAACCCAACGAGCGGAACAGGTGGTAACTCATGGTTACGGTACTGGTTTTGCCGTTGGTGCCCGTTACCGCTACCAGTTTCAGCTTGCCGCTGGGGTTGTCGTAATAGTTGCTGGCGGCAATGCCCAAAGCCGTTGAGCTATTGGCTACCTTGATGTAGGTAACGCCTGCTTTTTGCTCGCTGGGCAACTCTTCCGCCACAATGGCCGAGGCACCCAGTTCCACCGCTTTGCCAATGAAGCTATGCCCGTCCACCGCTGTGCCGCGCAGGGCAAAGAAAGCCGTGCCCGGCTTCGCCTCGCGGGAGTCCAATGCCAGTTGCGCGATAGCAATGGCCTCGTCTCCCACTGTTTGCAGCAGGCCCACACCTTTCAATATGTCGTGTAGCGGCTTCATCAGCTCAGTTCAATCAATATGGTTTGACCCTTGGCGGCAACGGTGCCGGGGGTAATGGATTGGTTCCTTACGCGGCCCTTGCCTTTCACCTGTACGGTAAGGCCATAGTTTTCCAACAGGTATAGTGCATCCTTCAGGCCCATGCCCTGCACGTTGGGCACCAGCTTCTCGTCCATGGTTTTTTCGGTCAGCTCAATGTCGTTGGCGCGGCGTTGGTAGCCCACCCAAAGGGCGTCCGTCTCGGTTTCGCATTTCACGTCCAAGGCTTCGTACACGGCCAAGGCATCGGGTTTGTAGCCCGGCTTGAGGAATGGTATCTTCTCCGCTAAAAACTCGTGCAGCGTGTTCACGTTCGGGTGCATGTCGAACGACATGGCGTACACCTTGTCGGCAATTTCCCTGAACACGGGCCCGGCTACCCAACCGCCGTAGAAAATGCCGTTGCTAGGGGAGTTGATTACTACTATGCAGGAATACTTAGGGTTCTCGGCAGGGAAATAACCCGCAAACGAGGCTTGGTAAACCTTCTCGTAGCGGCCTGCTTTAACAATCTGGGCCGTGCCCGTTTTGCCCGCGAAAGCATAGTTTTTGCTCACCAAGTGGTCGCCCGTGCCGTTTAGTACCACGCCTTCCAGCATTTTGCGCACTTGTTTCAGGCTCTTGTCTGAGCATATCTGGCGGGAAGAAACCTCCGGCTTGAATTTTTTGATGGTTTTGCCGTTTTTGAGGATGGCATCCACCAAGTATGGCTTCACTACATGGCCATCGTTGGCTATGGCGTTGTAAAAAGTAAGGATTTGCAGGGGGGTTAGTCTCCACTCGTAACCTACGGCCATCCATGGCAGGGTGATGCCGCTCCAGTGGTTGCTGCTCGGGTTTTTGATGTAGGGTACGGCCTCTCCTTTGATTTCCACGCCTGTAACCTCGTTCAACCCGAATTTCTTCAGGTGCTCGATGTATTTTTCCGGTTGATGGCTGTAATGCTTGTCAACCAGTTTGGAGAACGCCACGTTGCTCGATACCTCGAAGGCGTGCTTTACCGTTACGTTGCGCAGGTTATGCTTTTCGCTGTCGCGCATGGTTTTGTCGTGAAACTGGCGGCTGCCCAGTTCCAAATCCACGCTGTCGTTCAGGCTCACGTAGCCGTCTTCCAGCAATGCCAAGGCCGAAGCCAGCTTCATGGTGCTGCCGGGCTCGGTAGCCTCGCCGATGGCATAGTTAAAGTTCTCCCAATAGCTGTCCTTGGTTTTGCCCACATTGGCTATGGCCTTTATTTTGCCCGTTTTTACCTCCATCACTATGGCGGTACCATAGGCGGCATTGTGCTTGGTAACGGCCTCCAGTAGCGATGTTTCCACCACGTCTTGCAAGTTTACGTCGAGCGTGGTAAGGATGTCCTTGCCGTTTTCGGAGCTAATTTCGTTCTCGTCGTTTACGGGTATCCATGCACCGCCGGCAATCTTCTGCATCAGGCGTTTGCCGCGTACCCCGGCCAGTTCGTTGTCGAATGTGCCTTCCAAGCCCACGGGCTTGATGTCGTCGCGGGTGTAGCCAATGGTACGGTGCGCCAACATGCGGAACGGCATTACGCGCTTGTTGTGCTGCACGGTAATAAAGCCACCTTTGTATCTGCCCAATTCAAAGATGGGCCACGTCTTCATTTCCTGAAGTTCGGGGTAAGTGATGTTTTTGCGGATGAGCAAATAACGCTGGCCCGATTTGCGCGCTTTGATAAGGAAGTTCTCGTATTCCGTGGCACTCTTGTCGCCAAAGAAAGCCGACATTTTCTTGGCCAACGCCTTGCGGTTGCCGTTGAAGATATCGTCCGTCAAGGCATCGGTGTTAATGTCAAAACGCACTTCAAAAAAAGGCAAGGAAGTTGCCAGCAAACGGCCATCGCTGCTCAATATGTTGCCCCGCTCGGCATCGATGGGCACATAGCTTAAGGTAGTGCTATCCGCAAGGTTGCGCCAGTACTCGCCCTCTGCCGTTTGTATGCGGCCAGCTTGTACCAAAACGGCGAAACCAGCAATTCCTACGAGGAAGAATGCTAGGTAAATCCGCCATAATATGTCGCGCTTAATACTCACCTTTCGCTATGGTTATTTTTTTGGGTGGTGCATCCAGGGTTTTAAGGCCCAGTGGCACCACGGCTTTCGCCACTTCGGTCATTTTACAGTTGTACATCAGGTCGGCCTTCGCGCTCATGTACCGCCAGCGGTACTCCTTCATCTCTTTCTTTACCGCTTCAATCCGGCGAGAAGTGTTGTCCATCTCGTGGGTGTTGCCTATGTAAAGTATCAGCAGAAAGAACAGGAAAGCCAGGTATGCCGCGTTCTTCAGCATGTTGTCCAACGAGAACGTCGTTTTCAGGTCGATGCCTTTCAGCCACTCCACCGCTTTGGCGTAGTTGCTCTTGGTGCCGGCCGGTTCTTGTAGTTCTTCCTCTATCTCCATGGCCTTATGCTTTAGTGGCCACCCGCAAGCGGGCGCTCCTGCTCCTTGGGTTCAGTTTCAACTCTTCCTCGTTTGCCTCTATCGGCTTCTTGTTCACGGCCTTAAGCGGTATTTCAGTCCTGCCGAACAAATCCCTTTCCGGCTCGCCGCTGGCGTTTCCGGCGCGTATGTAGTTCTTCACCAGCCTATCCTCCAAGCTGTGATAGCTCATCACTACCAGCCTGCCGCCTGGTTTCAGGCATGCCGAGGCATCTTGCAGAAAGGCTTCCAATACTTCCATCTCTTGGTTCACCTCTATGCGCAGTGCTTGGAAAAGCTGCGCCATGTATCGGTTCACGTTGCCCATGCTCAATGGGTCGGCTATGGCCAACAAATCCGCCGTGGTGTTTATCGGGGCCTTGGCGCGCGCATCCACTATGGCATGGGCCAGCGTGCGGGCGTTGCGCACCTCGCCGTATTCGCCCAATACCCGTTGCAGCTCTGCCGCATCGTAGGTGTTGAGGATGTCGGCGGCGGTCAGTTCGCCATCTTGGTCCATGCGCATGTCCAACGCCGCGTCGAAACGGGTGCTGAAACCGCGCTCGGCCGTATCAAACTGGTACGACGACACCCCCAGATCGGCCAAAATGCCGTCCACCGGGAGGAGGTTGTTCAGTTTGAGATAGCGTTTCAAGTGCTTGAAGTTTTGTTGTATAAACAGCAGCCTTGGGTCGTTCCACACGTTCTTGGCCGCATCGGTATCTTGGTCAAAAGCCACCAGTTTGCCCCTTTCTCCCAGCCGCTCCATGATGGCCCGGCTATGCCCGCCCCCGCCAAAAGTCACGTCCACGTATGTGCCGTCGGGCTTTATCTCTAGCGCATCCAAGCACTCCCGCAGCATTACTGGCACGTGGTAGCTCATTCCGTTACGGGTTCTGCGTCGCCCATCACGTCCTCGGCCAAGTCGGCATAAGCATCCGAATCCATGTCCATCAGGGCATCATAGGTTTCCTTGTTCCAAATTTCTATCACGTTGTTGCGGGCGGTAAGCAATACTTCTTTGTTTATGCCCGCATAGTCGCTAAGCAGCTTGGGCAGCAGTATGCGGTCGGCACTGTCCACGGTTACCTCTGTGGCACCGCGAAAAAAAGTGCGGGCAAACTCGCGGTTGCGCTTTACGAAAGTGTTCAGCTTGTTCACCTTGGCGCTCACCTGCTCCCACTCGTTGTAGGGGTACAGGGTAAGGCACTGCTCAAAACCACGGTTGATTACAAAACGGCCATTAATGGCGGGCGAGAGCTGACCCTTGAGGGCAGCCGGCAGCCTGAGACGACCTTTGTCGTCCAAACTCACCAGATATTCGCCTAGAAGTCCCGCCATGGCTTGGTTTCAGTAGATATAACGGTAAAGATACCATTTTATTCCACTTTTCTCCACTTTTTCCCACCGATTGCCACTGAAAATTTATCCACACTTTAGAATTGTGAGGTAGAAAGGGCTTGATACTGTGTGAAGTATCTTTAAGTGCTAGGAAAATACACTTCCAAAACCACGGACTATTGGCAATGTAAAATTATGGCTCACAGATGTGCCGAAACAGCCCATTTGTGCGCCGTATTTACGTGAATAGTAGGTTTTAAAGGACAGGTGGGAAGGAGTGGGAGAAGTTTGATGGAATGCGAGGGGTTTGGGCTGCTTAGTTGTATATATTGACCTGTCTTATGTCGCGTTTGGGCATTATGCAACCCTTTCTTTTTAAAATAAGTCTATATGTGAGTTTTGCAAATTAATTCACACAACTTTCCGACATGAGAACCATTTTACTGCTTTTGGCCGTATTGGCGGCTCCCCTTGCGCATGCCCAATTACAACAAATTGTTACGGATACCGATACCGCTTTAGGCTATTTAGGTGGCCGTTTTGACGATATCTGTATGGTAGACGACTCTACTGGATACGTTCTTACCTCTTACAACTACATACTGAAAACCACCGATGGTTTCCAGACCGTGCAGTTGAGTGGTTATACCAATGGCTATGCCCGCAGTATCGCTTTTCTAAATGAAGAGGTTGGTTTTGCCGGCAGCCTTACCGGAAGGTTGCACGAAACGCGCGATGGCGGGCAAACTTGGCAAAACATTACTTCCCTGCTTATTGCTAACGATTCGGTAATCGCGAGTTCGCGAGGCATTTGCGGGCTGGCCCAAGTGGGAAATACCGTTTATGCCTGCGGTGCGTATTTTGGGCGTTCGTTTGTGGCGCGGTTCAACGGGCCTGACCAAGCGTGGACGTATTACGATATGCGCGGCTATGCTTCCGGGCTTATTGATATGCTTTGGCTGAGCGAGGATACGGGCTTCGTTACGGGGAAAGCGTTAAACCCCGCCGACGGGGGCGTTATACTCCGAACCAACGATGGCGGCGTTACCTGGCAAGAGGTTTATACCACCGATACCATGCTGGACAACGTGTGGAAGATATATGCCTTGAACGATAGCGTTTTCTTTGGTTGCATAGAGGAGTCGGCACCGCATACGGCACGCATTATCAAATCAACCGATGGCGGCCAAACTTGGACCCAGCACCAAGTGAGCGACGTGTACGTGGGGCTTCAAACGGTAGGTTTCGTGAATGCATCGCAAGGTTTTGCGGGCGGGCACTTCGCCGGATATTTTATCACCAACGACGGCGGTTTGAACTGGCAATTTGTTAACGATACCACCGTGGGGCAGCTCAATCGTTTTATTGCGGTGGGCCAAGGGGTTTATTTGGCATCGGGCAGAGGCGTGTTTAGGGCTATCGATAGCACGTATGCTCCCCCTGGTACTGGTATTATGGCCTTGCCTCAGCCTTTGAGCATGCCGCTCAAGGCATATCCAAGCCCGGCGGCTGATGCTTTCTCGCTGGAGTTGGCTTTGCCTGAGGCTACTTACGGACATTTGATGATTTATAGCATCAACGGCGGTATTTTGGGGCAATTGCCCCGGCAGCACTGGGCCAAGGGCAATCACGTTCAACAGTTTGACGTAAGCCAGTATCCTGCCGGAACGGTGTACATCGGTTTTGTGGCCGACCACGGTAATTGGTATTTACCCGTTGTAATCGAAAAATAGGGATTCGGAAATTCCCCTTTTTCCCCACTGTTGCCGTTTCTTTCCCCGTATGTTTATGCAAGGGCTTTGGTCTGGTAGGCTTTTGCGCATATGGTACGCCATTTGGTCATGTATCGGTTAGCTAAACCTTGCCGATATGAAAGCCTTCAAATGGATAGCTCCCTTGGTGGTAACAGCCTTGCTGGTGGGCTGTTACTCCCAATCGCAAATATATTCCGACCAAGTGCGCAATGTGGACCTGAATAAATACAGCACCTACGCATGGCTGCCGTCGCAAGACAGGGGCGATACTTCGCTGTACAACAACGAGATACTGCAAAGCAACTTGATTGCAACCGTGGACGATCAATTGCAGATGCGCGGTTTTAAAGGCGATGGGAAGAATCCGGATTTGTTGGTGCTGATGCATATTATGTTCGAGCACGAAACCGAAGTGGAGCGCACGCCACGGTATAGCTCATATAATTACCTATACCCGAGCTGGTACGTGTTTGGCGGATATGCATACTATTATAATGCCTACGACCGTATCACGTACATCGATGGTTTCGATATCGACACTGTACACTATACCGAAGGCACTGTGGTGGTGGATATTATTGAGGCCAAAACCAACAAACTCCTATGGCGCGGCTGGAGCGAGCGCCTCATTTCGCCAGCTACGTATAAAAATAGCCTCGAAAAAGACGTAAAGGCCATCTTCAAGGAGTTTCCAGTAAAGCCGGGTCGAAACAATGCCTCAACCAAGGGCCTTAAAGAAATGCAGTTTTATAATCTGGTAGGTGCTTGGTAAAGGTTAGCTTTCTTTGCTTTCCATCTTTCTAAACTGTTGCAAACCAAAGTAGGCCAAGCACATAAAGCTGCTGAACAACACTACAAAACCGTACATATGCAAATGGTGGTGTGGCCTTAATAGGTGGTGAGCCATGTCGGCCACTAGGCTGAGCGGATTGCCTATTATGTCCCAACTGTTCCACCGTAGGTAGCGACCAAGGAAAATGCCATAGCCGGCCAAGAACAGCATGCTTGCCGCAGCGAGACTCCCGATGGTTTTGTTAAACATTTGGGCAAACAGCCTTTCTATTACCCTAAGCGATTTAAAGCCCAGCAATACGCCGTTCCAAGCGGCGGAGAAGAGGATTATGGTATCGTACCAAAGCGGTACAGGTTGGCGTGCTTTTAAATGGAACAGATCGGTAACGATGTACATCGCATTGGGGAAGAAGAGTAGCCATGCCGTAAACAGCAGCATTTGCCCCAGCGGGTTTCCTTTGCCACCCCTATAATGTTGCAGCCACAGGGCAAAAAACAAAGGCAGCCCTGCCAAAAAGAGGTTCCAGACCAAGAATATGCCGAAGATGCTGCCCGTTAACGCCACCCGCAGTGCCAGTAGAAAAACAGTGAAAGCGATGGAGGCATACATAAATCCGTATCGGCTGGAGAATAGTTGGCGTATGGTATGTAGCATTGTGGTTGGGTTGTGTTGCTTCGAAAACGGTGCTGCTTATGGTGAAAGTATGGCATTAAGGCTTTTTAACAGTTGTTAAAGTTGTCCAAATAACGATTCCCCAATACACACCTTTTTGGGGAATTGTCTACACGAGCAGCTTCTTGAAGGAAAATTGGCATTAAGTGAAGTGGCTGATTATCAATGAATTTGCGTTTGGCATGGGCATTGGCACAATTACTGCCTACTAGATTAGCAAGAGACGCAACGAACGGGTTGCAAGCCTTCAGGGGCAAAACCAGTTGGGAGAAAGGATACTAAGTGGAAGAACGATATACTATGAATTAACTGAGTGGCAGTCCGGCTTCACCGTCTCAAGAAGCCTCTTCATAAACGATGGTTGTGGGTTTAGCCCTTTCCCGCAACCATCATCTTGCAAACGACGTTCCAGTTTTTTGGAACTCAACATATAGGTAGTAGTTAGTGTGCGGCCGTCACCCATAGTTGGTGACGGTTTTTTTTGCTATATACCCAAAAGGAACGGCCTTGCTGCGGTCGCACTATCCACAACAAGGCCGTCTTCGCACCATCCTCACAGGCACGTTTTGCTTATGCTTTTATGCCAATACGGGATTCACTTTAAGCGTGTTGTCCAGCTCTTGTAAGGCATGTTTTATGTCGGCATCGGTCAGTTCATGGTCTACCAAGTTGCCCGCCAAGTGTTGTTCGTAGGCAGATAGGTCGAAATGCCCGTGCCCGCAAAGGTTGAACAAGATGGTTTTGGCCTCTCCGGTTTCTTTTGCCTTCAGGGCTTCCGCTATTACGGTCGCAATGGCGTGGTTGGCTTCCGGTGCGGGCAATATGCCCTCGGTGCGGGCAAACAGCATACCTGCCGTAAAGCATTCGCTCTGCTTTACCGAGCGGGCACTGATAAGGCCATCTTTCAGCAGTTGGCTTACAATAACGCCCGCGCCGTGATAACGCAATCCACCGGCGTGTATGCTGGGCGGCACAAAGTTGTGGCCCAAGGTGTACATCGGTATCAGCGGCACCATGCCCACGGTATCGCCATAGTCGTACCTAAACTGGCCTTTGGTAAGCTTGGGGCATGAGGCAGGCTCCACGGCAATGCACTCTACTTTTTTGCCTTGGGTAAGGTTGAGTTGCAAGAACGGGAACGCGATGCCCGCGAAGTTGGAGCCGCCGCCAAAGGGTGCTATCACCATATCGGGGAAATCTCCCGCCATTTCCAGTTGCTTGATGGCCTCTTGACCGATTATGGTTTGGTGCATCAGCACATGGTTCAGTACACTGCCGAGCGAGTATTTGATGTTTTCGTTTTTCATGGCCACTTCTACCGCCTCGCTGATGGCGATGCCCAAGCTTCCCGGCGAATCGGGGCTTTGCGCCAATATCTGTTTGCCGCTATCGGTAAGGTTGCTGGGCGAGGCGATTGCTTCCGCGCCAAACGTGTTCATCAGCACCTTGCGGTAGGGCTTCTGTTGGAAGCTCAATTTTACCATATACACCTGCAAGTCGATGCCGAAATGCTGGCAGGCAAAGCTGAGCGCACAGCCCCACTGGCCTGCGCCGGTTTCGGTGGTAAGCTTGGTTACGCCCTCCATTTTGTTGTAGTAAGCCTGCGGTATGGCGGTGTTGGGCTTGTGCGAGCCGGTAGGGCTTACACCTTCATATTTGTAATAGATTTTAGCCGGGGTATCCAGTGCTTTTTCCAGTTCCGTGGCACGGATGAGCGGCGTGGGGCGATAGATGCGGTACAGCTCCTGCACGGCTTCGGGTATCTCGATGTATCGCTCGGTGCTCACCTCTTGCTTGATCAGTTCCATGGGGAACAACGGCGCCAAATCCGCCGGGCCCAGCGGCTTTTGTGTTACAGGGTGCAACGGCGGCATGGGCTTGTTGGGCATATCGGCCATAATGTTGTAGTAGTGGGTGGGCATTTCGCGCTGGTCGAGGTATATTTTCTTCGTTTTCATGATTGGGTGTTAGTTATTGGTTATAAGTTATTGGTTGATTGGTTTTTTGTCGACGGTCCACAGTCCACGGTCCACGGTCCACAGTAAAAGGGGATGGGGATAGTGTTTTGGTAGATGGACCGGGATTGAATCTTGTTATTGGGTTCGTAAGCTGAAAGGGAGGGAAAAGAAAAAGGGATACGAGGTTTCGACCTGCGTATCCCTTTCAGCTTATGGGATTAAAAAAACGTACAAAACGCTACGCGGCCACCTGGGTTTGCCAAGTGCGCCACCAATTGTTGCGTTGTAGTTTTTGAAGATTCATGGTGCAATGATAGAAAGGATTGCCAAATTTTCCGCAAGCTTTCTAAAGATATTTTTTGCCCAAATAGATTTTATAGGCCATGTGGCGTGCAACTTTTTGCCCTTCCGATTTGTATTATTGACGTGGATAGCTATTTTTGCGGTCCATTTATAAAAACGAAGCGTTATGTTCCCTTTCTTCACATACAGCCAAAACAGCCAGTTGCGCCGCATGGTGCCACGGGGCCGGGTATGTGTATAGGTATGTTTCCATAAAACGATATCTTTTGCAGCCCTGGCCCCTAAAAGGCCGGGGCTTTTTGTTTTCGGCGAACGAGTTAGCTAGCATTATTACAACAAAACAAACGATTACTATATGGCCATTGAAAAACTACGTGGCAAGGATTTTATTAAAATGGGCTACCCTGAAGGAAAAGTGGTGGGCATCGCCATCAACGCGATGTTGAAACACTTTAAGCGGACACCCATCGAAGAACAAAAACAGATTTTAAGGGAAGTGTTGAAACGCCCCGAGGACTTTATTACAGACGAGGCTTTGGCACCCATCGCCAAGCAACTATTGCCCGACCCGGATGCCAAGCAGGAAATATCCCTATTGCCCCAAAGCGGGGAGTATAGGATTTACGGAGCGGAGCATATTGAGGCTGGTGCCCGTATGCAGATGGAAATCGCCATGCGCCTGCCCGTAACTGCCGCAGGGGCTTTGATGCCCGATGCGCACCACGGCTATGGCCTGCCCATTGGCGGCGTGCTGGCCACGCGCGATGCGGTGATACCTTACGGCGTGGGCGTGGATATCGGTTGCCGCATGTGCCTATCGTTTTACGATATGCCGGAGAGCTTTATCGACCACAACCGATATAAGCTGAAGCAGTGGCTGGGCGATCATACCCGTTTCGGCGTAAATGGCTCTTTCGACGACCCGATGGACGACCCAATCTTCTCCCGGCAGGAGTTTAAGGACATCAAGGTAGCCCGGGATTTAAGGGACCGTGCCTATCGGCAAATAGGCTCTTCAGGCTCTGGCAACCACTTTGTGGAGTTTGGCGTGGTGGAGCTATTGAGCAACCAAAACGAATGGAACCTGCCCGTGGGCAAGTACTTAGCGGTGCTGTCGCATTCGGGTTCGCGCGGGCTGGGGGCCAATATTGCCAACCACTATACCAAGCTGGCCATGGAAACCACGCTGCTGCCCAAAGAGGCCAAGCACCTCGCTTGGCTGGGGATGGATACCGAAGCCGGGCAGGAGTATTGGCTGGCCATGAACCTTGCGGGCGATTATGCCTCGGCATGCCACCACCACATACACCGCAGGCTGGGCAAAGCCTTGGGGGTGGAGCCGCTGGCCATGGTGGAAAATCACCACAACTTTGCTTGGAAAGA
>CAYYZT010000069.1:6794-12040 GCA_964476015.1 uncultured Chitinophaga sp. | reverse complement strand
CACAAATCCATGCAAGACAATGTGCAGATGTACCGCAACACGGCCTACCTTATCGGCGTGTTCCTAAGCATCTGTATGTTGAGTGTGGGGTGTGCGGTCGTTTTTTAATGTGATGATTAGTCCATTTAATGTGCTGATTAGTCAATGTGCTGATGTGCCGCCGATTTTTGGTTTTCTTTCATTGGCATATTAGCACATCGGTACATTATCACATCGGTACATTCCTTATTTTTGCTCACATCTTGAGCCGCTATCTAAGCAATCCTATCGAGTACCTAAAAGGCGTGGGCCCGCAAAAGGGCGACCTGCTCAAGAAAGAACTGTCCATATTCAGCTATGACGACCTGTTGCGGTATTACCCCTATCGATATATTGACCGCACCAAGTTCTATAAAGTAGCCGAGATAGAGAGCGACCTACAATACATCCAACTAAAAGGCACCCTTACCAACCTCAGCATGGTGGGCCAAGGCCGGGCGCACCGCCTCGTGGGCGGCATTAAAGACGAGACGGGCACCATCGAGCTAGTGTGGTTTCAAGGGGCGCAATGGGTGGCCAAGGCCCTGAAGGTGGGGCAGGAATATATCGTGTTCGGCAAGCCCAACGCCTTCAATGGCAGGTACAGCCTAGCGCACCCCGAAATGGAACTGGTAACGCAGGCCGCCCCGGAGAAGCTTACCGGTTTCCAGCCCATGTACAACACCACCGAAAAGGTGAAGATGAAGGGCTTCGACAACAAAAGCCTGGGCAAACTGGTAAAGGCCCTGTTGGATGGCCTGCAACCCGCCGACGTGCCCGAAATGCTGCCGCCGAGCGTGATGCACCGCTACCAGTTTATGGATAGGTACGAGGCGTTGAAGAACATCCATTTCCCCATAGATAACCGTAGCTTGGACGGGGCCTTGAAACGCCTCAAGTTTGAGGAGTTTTTTACCATACAGGTAAAACTGCTCGGCCTCAAAAACCATCGGCAAACGCATAAGGGCGGTTATATTTTGGAGAAGATTGACAACTATTTCGATAAATATTACAAGCATTACCTGCCTTTTGAGCTTACCGAAGCGCAAAAGCGCGTAACCAAGGAAATACGGCGTGACGTGCTCACGGGCAAGCAAATGAACCGCTTGGTGCAGGGCGACGTGGGCAGCGGCAAAACGGTGGTGGCCCTGATGACGATGCTGATGGCCATAGACAATGGCTTCCAAGCCGCCATGATGGCTCCCACGGAAATATTGGCACAGCAGCATTTCAATACCCTCAGCCAATACGTGGGCGACCTCGGCCCGCGGGTGGACTTGCTTACCGGCTCCGTTAAAGGCAAGGAGCGCAGGCTGATATTGGAAGATTTAAAGGAGGGCAAGATCGACATTCTGATAGGCACACATGCTTTGATTGAGGATGCCGTACAATTCCAAAACCTCGGCTTTGTAGTTATCGATGAGCAGCACCGCTTCGGCGTGGCGCAGCGTGCCGCCCTCTGGGAGAAAAACGAGCGGCCGCCGCACATCCTCGTAATGACGGCAACGCCCATCCCCCGTACCTTGGCCATGACGCTCTATGGCGATTTGGACATTTCCGTTATAGACCAGTTGCCGCCGGGCCGCAAGCCCATCAAAACGCTGCACTATTTTGAGTCGAAGCGGTTGGCGCTGTTCGGCTTTATGAAACAGCAGATTGAGCTGGGCAGGCAAGTGTACGTGGTGTACCCGATGATTAAGGAGAACGAAAAGCTGGACTACCAGAACCTAATGGAGGGCTACGAATCCATCACCCGTGCGTTTCCGCTGCCTGATTACAAAGTAAGCGTGGTACACGGGCAAATGAAGTCGGCGGACAAAGATTTGGAGATGCAGCGTTTCGCCCGTGGCGAAACGCAAATAATGGTAGCCACCACCGTGATAGAAGTGGGCGTGAACGTGCCCAACGCCAGCGTAATGGTTATCGAGAGCGCGGAGCGGTTCGGCCTCTCACAACTGCACCAGTTGCGCGGGCGTGTAGGCCGGGGAGCGGAGCAGAGCTATTGTATATTGATGACGGGCAACAAACTGAGTGCGGATGCCCGCATACGCACGAACACGATGGTGGAGACCAACGACGGTTTCATCATCAGCGAGGTGGACCTGAAGCTGCGCGGCCCCGGCGACTTGGAGGGCACCCAGCAAAGCGGCCTGCTCGACCTAAGGCTGGCCGACATCGGCAAAGACCAAGCCATCCTGCAAGAAGCCCGCACCGCAGCCACCCAACTGCTAATGGACGACCCCAAACTGCAACAGCCCGAAAACCAACCCTTCCGCCAATACCTCGCCAGCCACTACAAGCACTCGCAGGATTGGAGCGTGATTTCTTGACAGCCCCACGGTCAGACGGCCCCAAGCCGTCTGACCGATATGACGGTGCAAAAAATAAAGAGGAGTTTTGACAACAATATATACATCCCCGTTTCAAAGTTTACTGGCCTGATAGCGGCCGGACAGCTAAAAGCTGTCGGACCGCACTTACAGGTTAAATATTCCCAAATATTTTCAGTATCGAAGTCATAACTTTGGCCAACTGATATTTGAAACATAACCCGATGAAGAAGATATTGCTTTGGTGCTATACCGGTTTGTTGTTTTTGCTATTCCCGCTTAGTGCCCACGCACAGTTGGAGCGCGACGAGAAGGCCATGATAGAGAACTTCAAGGGGTTGCAGGTAATAGCCAAAGACAGTTCGTTCTACATCAACTTCCGGTTCCGCATGCAGAACCGCTTGGGCTATTACAGCAAATCGGCCACCGATTTGGGTGCTGACCGTTGGGAGGCACGGGTGCGCAGGTTACGGTTGCGTTTCGACGGTTATTTGATGACCCCCAAGCTGGCTTATAGCATCCAGCTTTCGTTTGCCCGCGGCGACCAAGATTTTGAAAATTCGGGCGTGGCCAATATCGTGCGCGATGCCATTATTTATTACAAGCCCCTTCCTAAGCTGCACTTCGGTTTCGGGTTGAACAAGTTGCCCGGCAACCGCCAACGCGTAAACTCTTCGGGGCAGTTGCAATTTGCCGACCGCTCCATCGTGAACGGTGCCTTTACGCTTGATCGCGACTTTGGTATCAAGATTTACTATTATGGCAACATCGGCGACCTCTTCCATTATAACCTGAAAGGTGCGGTAAGCACGGGCGAGGGCCGCAGCCCGAATTTTACCGACGGGGGATTGGCTTATACGGGGCGGGTAGAGATATTGCCCTTCGGCGTGTTTATGGGCGATGGCGACTACAGCGAGGGCGATTTGGAACGTGAAACCTCGCCCAAGTTATCGTTGGCGGCGGGTTACAGTTTCAACCATAAAACCACCCGAACGGGCGGGCAATTGGGCCAAAACCTATACGCGCCCCGCAACTTGGGTACGCTGATTGCCGATTTGTGCTTTAAGTTTAGGGGCTGGGCCTATAATGCGGAATACCTGCGCCGCACTACCGACGGCAGCCCTTACACCTACAACGACGAGGGCGATATGCGCTATGCCCTCGTGGGCCAAGGCACCAACCATCAGTTATCATATTGTTTCCCGAAAAAGTACGAAGTGGCGTTCCGCTACTCGTGGCTCGATCCGTTCAACTCCATAGAAGCCGCTACCGACACTAGGGAGATACTGGAACTGGGTGCCACTAAATACCTGCAAAAGCACCGCATCAAAGTGCAGTTGAGCATGTTTTACGACATCTACGACCACGACTTTAGGCTACAAAACGACAAAAACTCTTGGGGAGCGTTGTTTCAGGTGGAGTTAGGGATATAATGAATCAATTCAACAGTTACCGTTGTTCTTCCCGTTGATTCAATAACTTCAACCCTTTTATATTCGAGAAGCCGTTAGTATCGGCAGTAATCAATACTAAATCATAACAGAGAGCCGTAGCAGCAATAATGGCATCAGGTGTTTTTATCCTATACTTTCTACGTAGAGCGATAGAAGCATTAACCACTTCCGAAGAAACATAACAATCGTTTACGAAGTTTTCCATCAAGCTGTTATAGGTAACGCCTCCATCTTTACTCAGCACTTCAATTTTAGCGATGACGGATATCTGGGGAATGGCATTAATTGCCGATCGAATCAGGCTTAACCTATCAGCAGTTATATTTCCGGATAAATAATCAACAATGGCATTGCTATCCATTAAATATCCTTGTCCCATTCCTCGCGGCTTTTTTTGATGTATTCTTGCGCTTCTTCAGCCACTTGGTTGCTCAATTTTCCAAAATATTTATCCGCTAAATCCTCTCGTTCGGTTCCAGCAGATACTAACTTAATCAAGTTTAAAGCCTCCATTTCCCGAAGCAGGTTTAAGGCTTTGTCGTTTGTCAATTCAATTAATATGGTTTGCATAATAAATCGCTTGCTCCAAATATGGTAACTTTCTAGGTAAGAAAGTAGTTTCATTTGCATGGATATCGGGCATTCATTTCACATCCTGCCCCCTCCTTAAGGTATAAAGCACTACTTTTGTCCGAAAATAACCATATGAAAAGGGCAGCTTTTATTTTACCGATGATACTCTTGTTACAAGGCTGTTTCTCTGAAACGGAAGTTAAGGGCATTAAAGAGGTAGCCGAGTTATACGGCGGCCGGGTAACCTATCAAAAGAGTGTGGGTACCAGCGGAAAGTATTTCAAAGTCAAGATTTCCGACACCGATTCTCCCTTGTTGTTGGATAATACCATGGAATTAGCCGCACATAATATAGCCATGATGGTTTTTGCGGAGTTTTCGGAGAAAGAACGCTCAGAATATGACGGTATACAAATAGAGTTAAACAACCCTGACGCCACCATTACCCGTAAAGTGGACAGAGTGCTTATCGAACAACTGCTTAAACAAAGGGATGCATATAAAAAGGAGATACCATTGGTGATAAGTGGGGATTATAGAAATTATTACAACAAGTTAGGCAGCAATATTACATCACATTATTCTATCGACAGTTTTCTAGCCTTGACGGATGACATTTCTGTTAAAATGGGCCCAGTTAAGGCTGAACTGTTAGAATTAGGCGTGGATACTGCTGTGTTGAACGATACCGCCTATGCTTTTTTTGTTACCATATACAAGGCCGCCAATGATTCGTCTCAGCTTCTAACAAAGACTGCCTATCTTTTGAATGAGGAAAGTGATCATATTTTTGGTTTCAATTTCAAATTGCTGAACAACTAATTTGGTAAAAAGTCATTAGCTGGCGACTATACTTAATGGGATTTGTGGT
>CAYYZT010000069.1:5176-6784 GCA_964476015.1 uncultured Chitinophaga sp. | reverse complement strand
TGTGGTTGGGAAGGTACTCTTTGATACCTAATACTTCCGTAACTTTGCACCCGAATTAAAGCGTTATGATACAGACGGATATTTGCATCGTGGGTGCCGGGCCAGTGGGCCTTTTTGCCATTTTTGAAGCGGGATTGCTGAAATTGCGCTGCCACTTGGTGGATGCGCTGCCGCAAATCGGCGGGCAGCTCTCGGAAATCTACCCTAAAAAGCCGATTTACGATATACCGGGCTTCCCTTCGGTGCTGGCGCAGGAGTTGGTGGACAACCTCATCAAGCAAGCAGAGCCTTTCCAGCCTACCTATACCTTGGGCGAGCGGGTGGAAACATTTGAACGCTTGGAGGACAACAGCTTTTTGGTAAAAACCAGCGAGGGCACCGAAATCCATTGCAAGATTATCTGTATTGCCGGGGGATTGGGCTGCTTCGAGCCGCGCAAACCCGAAGTGGAGGGTTTGGAGCGATTTGAGGGCGGCAAGGGCATTGCCTATATGGTATTGAACCCCGAAACATTCCGCGATAAGCGTGTGATTATTGCCGGTGCCGGCGATTCGGCATTGGACTGGACCATCTTCCTTGCCAATGTGGCCTCGGAGGTAACGCTGGTGCATCGCAGCCAGTCGTTCCGCGGCGCGCCCGATTCCGTAGAGAAGGCCATGACTTTGGCAGCCGAGGGAAAAATAAAGCTGCTGTTGGATACCAACATCCAAGCCCTGCACGGCAACGAAAGGCTGGAGCGCGTTACCTTCATCAACCGGGAAGAACAGACTACCGATATTGAAACGGATTACCTCATCCCGCTATTTGGCCTTAGCCCTAAGCTGGGCCCTATCGAGCATTGGGGCTTGAACTTGGAGAAAAACGCCATCGAGGTAAACGTACACGACTACAGTACCAACGTGCCGGGCATTTTCGCCATTGGCGACATCAATACCTATCCGGGCAAACTGAAGCTTATCCTAAGCGGTTTCCACGAAGCGGCCCTGATGAGCCACGGGGCATACAAGCACATTAATCCCGACAAAAAAGTAACCTTGAAGTACACTACCGTGAATGGGATTAATGCATTTTAACCCTCGATATGTAGTTGCAATAAAAGCAAAAGCCACCAAATTGGTGGCTTTTGCTTTTATGTATCTGTGGCCTGTGGTCCGTCGACCGTGGACTAATCCTTGTAATTAAACGTTTCCAAAAACTTGGTGGTAAAATTCCCTTTACGAAAATCCTCGTTGCGCATCAGTTTTAGATGGAACGGAATGGTGGTATCTATTCCCTCTACCACAAATTCCTGCAAGGCGCGCTCCATCTTGTCCAGAGCCTCCTCACGGGTTTTGGCCCTTACTATAAGCTTGGCCACCATACTGTCGTAGTACGGCGGCACGGTGTAACCCGCATATACGTGGGTATCCACGCGTACGCCGTGGCCCTTGCTGGTGTGCAGGGAAGTTATTTTGCCCGGCGAGGGGCGGAAATCGTTGTTCGGGTCTTCGGCGTTGATGCGGCACTCAATGGCGTGCATCACCGGATAATAGTTCTTGCCCGAAATCTTTTCCCCGGCAGCAATTTTTATCTGCTCCTTTACCAAATCGTAATCTATCACTTCTTCCG
>CAYYZT010000069.1:231-5166 GCA_964476015.1 uncultured Chitinophaga sp. | reverse complement strand
CCACTTGTATACGGGTGTTCATTTCCATAAAGTAGAAGTTGCGGTCTTTATCCACCAAAAACTCAATGGTGCCCAAGCCCTCGTAGTTGATGGCCTTGCCAGCCTTTACGGCCGCATCGCCCATCTTTTTGCGCAGCTTGTCGTCCATAAACGGCGAAGGGCTTTCCTCCACCAGTTTCTGCATACGGCGTTGTATGCTGCAATCGCGCTCGCTCAAGTGGCATACGTTGCCGTATTGGTCGCCCGCAATCTGAAACTCGATATGGCGCGGTTCCACCACAAATTTCTCCATGTAGATGCCATCATCACCAAACGAAGCCTTGGCCTCCATTTGTGCTTTCTGGAACGCCGACTCGAACTCACCTTCCTCCTTGATGATGCGGATACCTTTGCCACCGCCACCGGCAGAAGCCTTGATAACTACAGGATAACCGATTTTTTTGGCCAATTTCTTGGCCTCGGTCAGGTCCGTAATCAGGCCATCGCTGCCGGGCACCACGGGCACCCCCGCATCAATCATGGTCTTTTTGGCGTTTATCTTGTTGCCCATACGGCTTATCTGCTCCGGCGTGGGGCCGATAAATTTGATGCCGTAATGCTTGCAGATGGCCGCAAAGTGCTCGTTTTCAGCAAGGAAACCGTAGCCAGGGTGTATGGCATCGGCATTGGTTATCTCGGCCGCGGCCATGATGTTGGCTATCTTTAGGTAGCTGTCTTTGCTGGCGGGCGGGCCTATGCACACGGCCTCGTCGGCAAAGCGTACGTGCAGGCTATCGGCATCTGCAGTGCTGTACACGGCCACGGTTTTGATGCCCATTTCCTTGCAGGTGCGTATAATACGCAGGGCTATTTCCCCGCGGTTGGCAATCAATATCTTCTTAAACATAAGCCGGGCTTAGCTAGGGTCAACGATGAACAGGGGCTGGTCGTATTCCACCGGGCTGGCATCTTCCACCAATACCTTGATGATTTTGCCCGTGTGCTCCGCCTCTATTTCATTGAACAGTTTCATGGCCTCGATGATGCAAACGGTCTGGCCTTTGGTCACGTGGTCTCCCACTTTTACAAACGGCTCCTTGTCAGGCCCCGGCGAGCGGTAGAACGTGCCTATCATCGGCGATTTCACCGTAATGTGCTTGCTGCTCTCGGCGGCTGGTGCTGCGGGCGCCTCGGCGGCGGCTTCAGCGGTAGCAGGGGCTTGAGCGGCGGCTTGCGGGGCCACGGCTTGCGGCACCTGCATTACTTGCTGCGTGGGCTGTGCGGCATACACAAAAGGTGTTGCGCCGCCTTCTTCGCGGGTGCGGAGGGTAATCTTGAAATCGCCTTCCTCTATCTTCAATTCGCTCAGGTTCGATTTGCCCACCAAGCGGATGAGCTCCTGTATCTGTTTAAAATCCATAAGCGGGTTCGGTTGTTGTGTTTGGTAAAAGGGGAATATTACTTGGCCCTTTCTATGTAAGCGCGCTCTTTGGTGTCGATTTTAATCTTGTCGCCTTGGTTTACAAAGATGGGCACGTTTACCGTGGCACCGCTCTCTACCGTGGCGGGTTTAGTAACGTTGGTGGCAGTGTTGCCCTTCACGCCCGGCTCGGTATAGGTTACTTCCATTACCACGAATTGCGGCACCTCCACGGCAATGATTTTCTCGGTCTCGGCGTGGGTAAGCACGTCCACTGTGTCGCCTTCACGAAGGAAATCGGGGCTATCGATAACGAACTCCGGCAAGCTTACTTGCTCAAAGGTCTCGTTGTTCATGAAGTTGTAGCCTTGGTCGTCTTTGTAGAGAAACTGCGCCTCGCTGCGCTCAATGCGGGCGGTAACCACCTTGGTGCTCAACTGGAAGGTATGCTCCAGGTTTTTGCCCGTGGTAAGGCTCTTCATTTTGCTGCGTACAAAGGCTTGGCCTTTGCCGGGCTTTACGTGCAAAAACTCGGTAATCTGCCACAGGTCGCCGTTCATCTCAATGCACATGCCATTCCTAATCTCATTAACAGAAGCCATAAATATCTTTTTGTTCGGGTTTCAGGCGGTGAATTTAAGGTTTTTTCTTGGAGAGAGTATCAAGTAGCGAGTATCAAGTAGCAAGACAGATGACAAATTATAGATGATAAATGATAGATGGAGAACGCAAGGCGGAAGATGACAGGCCTATGTGCTTGACATTAAATACATCCCTAGCATAAAGCTAGAGCTAGCCTTACTACTCACTGCTTACTACTTACTTCTTGATACTGAACAAAACACACCATACCTTTTGTTATTTTTACAACCTATACATAACCATATGACACCGAACGAGGATTTGATACACCATTTTTATACCTCTTTCCAACTCAAGGATTATAGGGGTATGCAGCAATGCTATGCCGACAACGCCACGTTTAGCGATGCGGTGTTTAAAAACCTGAACGCCGAGCAGGTACGGGCCATGTGGCAAATGCTTATCAGCCGCGGCAAGGATATGTCGATACAGTTCAAGGTGTTGCCCTCGCCGGGCGAAGTGGTAAACGCCCAATGGATTGCCAACTATACCTTTTCGGCTTCCAAGCGGCCCGTAACCAACCGTATCGATGCCCGTTTTGTTATCGAAAACGGCCGCATTGTGCAGCATATAGACCATTTTAACTTTCACACCTGGGCCAAACAAGCCCTAGGCCCCACGGGGCTGCTTTTGGGCTGGACACCCTTCCTGCGCAACAAGGTGCAGCAAACGGCCAGGAAAGGGTTGGATGAGTTTATGGCGAAAGCGAAATAAACCGCTAGTCCAATCCAGTTTGCGCCAAAATTAAGTGGCGGTCCCAGTTATGGCCCAAGAAAGTATCGTCTTCATCCCAACGGTATATGGCATAGCCATAAGCGGCGCGGTTGCTGTTGATTTTGTAAACCAATGAGTATAGTATGCCCGAGGAGCCGGCAGACTCTTTGGTGGTAGCTACAAAAAGATACCTGCCATAGATGTTTTCTTTGTATTGTATCGTGTCGATACCCATAAATACTGGCTCGTTCACTGGGCCCGTTTGCTGGTACACCGTATCCATTACCAAGGCCAAACTATCGGCCGGGAAGTTTTCCTGTACGCCCGGCTGGAATTTTTCGACAAACTTACCATACTTCTTGTTGTATATATAGCCCACTTCGCGGCGCGCCTCTATAAAGCTACGGTACATAAACCTTACCAACGGAAAGTACATATTGGCGGCTTTTACGCCATCGGCGTCTTTCACCTCCAGCCTGATGCCATCGTATGCCTCACGCTCCAATTTGTTCAGGTGCTGGTACATCAGCACGGCTATATGGTGTGCAGCAATGTCGAAGTTATTGGTAAGGTCATAAGGCGCGGGCAGGTTTTCCAGCTTTATGGCAATAAGCTTTTCGCCGCCCACTTTATCCTTGCTGTAAGCTACCGTGCCGTATTGCGCTTGCACCGCGTTGATGCCCGCCTGCTCGCTTTCCGAAATGGAGGTACATGCCTGAAAAGCCATCGCTATTGCCAAACCCCATACCCAAAATGCCTTTTTCATTTGGTGTGTTTTGGGCAAAAATAGTTATTACTGGCCATAGAACATGCGCCAATGAAGAGAATTGCCAAGTACCCTCTCGGGAGGGTCGCTGCAAGTTGGTGTGTGGCGTAGGGCTTTGATGACGATACGCATACCCTTTGCAACGGGTATTGCAGCGGCGGGGTGGGCGGCGTAATACGTACCCGCACCACCGGACCCACCCCGCCGCACGTAAAGTTCAGCACTGTTAGATAGACTAATTGTGCGGCGGCCCTCCGAGGAGGGCAATTGGCACGGCAACGGTACGTTTTAAATCCCTGCCCAATAAATGGCTGAACCAAGTGGCCTGACGACTTATTGGACACAAGCCTAATCCTGAAGTAGGCAATAGGTTAAGCGTGTGCTGTCTCAAGGACACTATTGGCAATGCTAAACCACAAACGCCCCGAAACAAAAAGGCCTTGGCCACCCCAATGGCCAAGGCCGGTACACCTAACCGCAATTCCTTTGCTATCTTATACGAGGCTTTCAACGCAAAGATATAAAAAAGAACAAAAGGCATATTATAATATGCCCTTCGCAACCGCCTTTTCTTCCATCTTTCGCTTGAAACGTAGCGTTGATGCAAGTTACCAACCCCGACGAATACCTGGAGAAACTGGGCGAACGCATCGCCCAACTGCGTAAAGACCGTGGCCTAAGCCAGCGCGACCTAGCGCTGAAATGCGGGTGGGACAAAACTAATTACCAAAAAATAGAACGCGGCAAGCTCAACCTCACCACCAAAACCCTTTTAAAGCTTTGCGATGCGTTGGAGATAGGGATGGACGAGTTGTTTAGGTTTTAAGAGCGGATGTGCTCTGACGGGTATTAAACCTAAAGTTTACGGATGTTCACCAGCGAGCAGTCGTCTGACTTCTCTCACGCGGAAGTTCCTCTTCCGTGATGGGAACTTAGTTCCCACATATAATACTGGGTTGAAACCAAGTTCCAACCCACGAAAATAACTTTCGCGGCAGTGCTGTGTGCCGTACCAACAGCCCATTTTCAAATTCCCAAAATTCCAAATTGAAAACCCTTACGCCCCCCTCTGCGGAAGCTATGCTTCCCGCAGCACTGAAGTTATGAGGCTTTGCCTCACCCCTCACTCCTGCTTTACCAAATTGCCCATACCCGCCGCACGGTAAGCCGGTATCCACGAGGCGAGGAGGCTGATGGCCACTACGGTGCCGATAACGAGGAGGAAGTCGGCGAGTTTGAGTTTTACGGGCATGGCGGTTACCACAAAAGTGCCACTGCCGGGCATGGGGATAAGCTCGAAGTTGATTTGCAATAGACAGATGCCAATGGCCACGGCAATGCCTATGGCGCTGGCCATTAGGGAGGAGAGCAGCCCCTCGGCCAAAAAGATGCGGCGGATGGTGCCCTCGTCGGC
>CAYYZT010000069.1:0-221 GCA_964476015.1 uncultured Chitinophaga sp. | reverse complement strand
ATGTCGCGCTTTTTTTCCAGCACCAGCATGGAGAGCGACCCGATGATATTGAACGCCGCGATGCCCAATATCAAGCTTAATATGGCGTAGGTAATCCACTTCTCCATGCGCATTATTTTGTACAGGAACTCGTTCTGCTGGAAACGGTCCTTCATATCAAAGCCGGGGCCGAGGATATTGGCCAAATCGCGCTTGGCGGCGGCAATGCTGGTTTTCTTCGG
>CAYYZT010000068.1:7903-12053 GCA_964476015.1 uncultured Chitinophaga sp. | reverse complement strand
AAAAGCGCGCAACGCATTATACTGGAACTCAAGGACAAAATATTGAAGACTGCCGAGGGCCCCGAAATTATATCGGCCACCCAAAGCAATACCAATAAGGAAGAGGCGTTATCTGCCTTGGTCGCGCTGGGCTTCCAGCGCAACCAGGCCGAAAAGGCCGTGGATAAGGTGCTCTCGGCAGAAGGGACGGAGGCTGCCGTGGAGCAAATCATCAAACTAGCATTAAAAGCATTATAGGCGCAAGGGGTTAAGTGATAAGAAGAGGCTACATATTATCGCTCGGGGCCGTGCTGTTTTTTGTAACGGCAGCCATCGGCGCAGGCACTACCATTGTTTTGCTGGACCCCCCGGGGCCCAACGAATATCTTTTTCCGGATAGGCCAGTTACCTTGGCCATTGATACGCCCCTGCCCGACGACCCGGTGGTGGCCCCCGCTGGCCCTGTTGCGCCCGGCGATACCGCCAAGCCCATTAACCTGCCTTACCCGCTGCAAGACCGCCAAGGCGACCACGTAACTGGCGGAGGGGACAACCCTTTTATGTGGGATGACCCGGGCGTGATAGAGAAAAAGGTGGAATACGATGCCGAGACCGACCGTTTCATCATTACCGAAACGGTAAACGGTGTTGCGGTGCGCCCGCCCGTGTACATGTCCTTCGAGGAGTATTTGAAATACGAGGAGCAGCAAACCCGCCGCGAATATTACCGCGAACGGGTGAACTCCATTACGTTGGTGGAGAAGCAGGGCATCATACCTAAAATAGTGCCCAACAAAGAAAAGAAGGGCTTTTTGGGCGATGGGGCCATTATCGATATTAAGCCTGCCGGTAACGTGGATATTACCTTGGGCGGCAACGTGCAGAAGATAGATAACCCCATCCTTACCGAACAGGCGCGGAAACAGGGCGGTTTCGATTTCGACATGAACATCAACATGAGCGTTACCGGTAGCATCGGCGACCTCCTGAAAATTAACCTGAACTACAATACTGGGGCCACGTTCGATTTCGAAAACCAGATAAAGCTGAAGTACGAAGGCGAGGAAGACGACATTATTAGGTTGATTGAGGCCGGTAACGTGAGTTTTCCGCTCAGCACCTCGCTCATACAAGGTACGCAGAGCTTGTTTGGGGTGGCCACCAAGTTGCAATTTGGCCGCTTGACCATCTCCAACGTGTTTTCGCAACAAAAATCGCGCTCTCAAAACCTACAGATACAGAACGGCGCACAGGTGCAAACCTTCCAAGTATTCAGCGACGAATACGACGAAAACCGACACTACTTCCTTACCCAGGCATTCCGTGATAACTATAACAATGCCTTGGCCACGTTGCCCAACATCAACTCGCAAGTACAGGTTACCCGCATCGAGGTTTGGGTAACCAACCGTACCGGTGCCACACTGAACGTTCGCGACGTGGTGGCTTTCCAAGATTTGGCAGAACCTACGCGCATTTTCAACCCATTGGTTACGCCCAACGGCCAACCCCTGCCGAACAACAATGCCAACACGCTCTATGGCTCGCTTACGCAAAACCCTGCTTTCCGTAATATCGACCAAGTAAGCCCCAACTTGGTAAGCGTGGGCTTGGAGCCTACCGTGGACTACGAGAAAGTGTATGCCCGCCAGTTAACTACCTCAGAATATACCTTTAACCCCGTGTTGGGCTATATCTCTTTGAACCAAGCCCTGTACCCTGACGAGGTATTGGCCGTGTCGTTTGAATATACCTACAACGGCGAGGTGTTTAAGGTGGGCGAATTTGCGCAAGACATACCGCCGGATTCCGTGGCGGCCAGCAAGGTGCTGTTCCTTAAAATGTTGAAGGCCACCTCCATTCGCCCTACCATGCCTATTTGGGATTTGATGATGAAAAACATCTACTCCATCGGAGCCTTCCAAGTAAACCAGGAAGACTTTATGTTGGAGGTGTTTTACCAAGACCCGGGCGGTGGCTTAAAGCGTTATCTGCCCGCAGGTAGCTTGCAGGGCCAGCCGCTAATTAGGGTGGTGGGCTTGGACCGCTTTAACAACCAAGGCGACCCGCAGCCCGACGGGGTGTTCGATTTTAGGTCGGGCATTACCATCAACCCGCTCAACGGGCGTATCATTTTCCCGGTATTGGAGCCGTTCGGCGATGATTTGCGCACTCGTTTCCAACCGGACGAGCAAAACACCGTGGCCGAAAACATTGTGTACGACGAGCTATACGACTCTATAAAGGTAATCGCGCAGCAATACCCGCAATACAACCGCTTTGTGCTCAAGGGCCAATACAAGTCCTCCATTACTTCCGAAATTTCTTTGGGTGCGTTCAACGTTCCTCCGGGGTCGGTGGTGGTAACTGCCGGTGGCCAGCGTTTGGTGGAAGGGCAGGATTATACCGTAAACTATTCCTTGGGCCGTGTAACCATCTTGAACGAGGGGGTACTTAACTCAGGCGTACCCATCAACGTGTCGTTCGAGAACAACACGCTCTTTGGTTTCCAGCAGCGCACGCTTTTTGGTACCAGATTGGATTATTGGGTGTCCGACAAGTTCAGCATCGGTGCCACGCACATGTTCCTTAAAGAACGGCCGTTTACCCAAAAGGTAAACATAGGCGACGACCCGATTGCGAACAACATCATGGGGCTTGACTTTAAGTACAATACCGAGTCGCAGTTCCTTACATGGTTGGTTGACAAGCTGCCGTTTTACAGCACCAAAGAGCCATCCAGCTTTAGCCTTACGGGCGAAGTGGCCCGCTTGAAGCCCGGCCACTCCAAGGCCATCGGCAGCGCGGGCTTAGTATATATTGACGATTTTGAGGGCAGCAGCAGCAGCTTCGACCTTAAATTCCCTGCCAACAACTGGCGCATGAGCAGCACGCCTTTGGGTGCCAGCAACAATTTCGACAACGACCTTTTTCCCGAGGCGCGCCTCTTCAACGATTTGGCCTATGGCTACAACCGTGCCCGCATGGCTTGGTACAACCTCGACCCTATTTTTGTAAGGAACATACAGGGCACGCCGAGCCACTTGAACAACGACGACAAGAGCAACCACTATGTGCGCGAGGTGCTGGAACAGGAAGTTTTCCCGAACCGTACGCCTACGGTAAACAGTTTCCAACAAAACTTGGTAACGTTTGATTTGGCTTATTTCCCCAGTGAGCGCGGCCAGTACAATTTCGAATATTTGCCCAATGGCCAACCGGGCATTTCGAGCGGCTTGAACCCGAATGGCACCCTTAAAAATCCGCGCAGCCGCTGGGGCGGGGTAATGCGCGCCATCGACAACAACAATTTTGAAGCCGCCAACATCGAGTTCATCGAGATGTGGATGATGGATCCGTTCATTTATAACGAAAACTCCAGCGGGGGCGATATGTACATCAACCTCGGCAACGTATCGGAGGATATTTTGAAGGACTCGCGTTTCTTTTATGAGAACGGCTTGCCACCTCCCGGCAGCCCAGTACAGGTGGACGAGTCTGTTTGGGGCAAAATACCCCGCGTGCCTCCAATTGTTAATGCTTTCGACAACGACCCTTCCGTGCGCGAAGTGCAGGATGTGGGTTTGGATGGATACAACGACGACGAGGAACGCACCATTAGGGCCGATTTTTTGAACAGCCTACAGGGCTATTTGGATCCCGCCGCTTTTGCCGTGCTGCAAGCCGACCCTTCATCAGACAATTACCATTATTATTTGGGCGATGATTACGACCAGCAACAGCTAGGTATAGTGGACCGTTATAAGCGTTTCAACAACCCACAGGGCAACTCGCCCGCACAAACGGGCAATAACATTTCTTCCGCCGGAACCAACATGCCGGATTCGGAAGACTTGAACCGCGACAATACCATAAACGAGAACGAACAGTATTTCCAATACCGTATTCCGCTGCGCCCCAACATGCAAGTGGGCGAGAACTTTATTGTGAACATACAGGAGCCCAACGTAAAACTCGCCAACGGGCAAAACGAAGCCATACGTTGGTACCAGTTCAAAATCCCTATCAACGAGTTCGAGTCTAGGGTGGGCAATATCCCCGATTTTAAATCCATCCGCTTCATTCGTGTATTCCTTACCGGGTGGGACGAGCCAGTGGTTATCCGCTTGGGCCGCTTCGAACTGGTGCGCAACCAATGGCGCCGATATTT
>CAYYZT010000068.1:6738-7893 GCA_964476015.1 uncultured Chitinophaga sp. | reverse complement strand
TGCAAGAACCGGGCGAGTACATACCCGAAGACAATATTGCCAACACTTTCTTCAACGTAATTGCCGTAAACATTGAGGAAAACGGCCGTAGGCAACCGATACCGTACATTTTGCCCCCTGGCATACAGCGGGAGCAAAACCTGAACACGCAAAACGTGAACGCCCAACAAAACGAGCAATCGGTGAGCGTGCAGGTGTGTGGCCTGCAAGACGGCGATGCCCGTGCCATTTACAAAAACATAAACCTCGACATACGCCAGTACAAGCGCATGAGGATGTTTATACACGCCGAATCGCTGGTGGGTGCCGACCCAATAAACGACGGCGATGTAACGGCCTTCATCCGTATGGGTTCCGACTTTACGCAGAACTACTACGAGTACGAAATTCCGCTGAAGCTTACCCCATATAACTTTACCGATAGCTCGGAAATTTGGCAGGAACTAAACGAGCTTAACCTAAACTTGGATAGCCTCATTGGCCTCAAACTGGAGCGCAATGCCAATACCGACAACCTTACCAATCCATACCAAATTATAGATGCCAGGGGCAACAAGGTTACTATTGTGGGCAACCCGGACTTAGGGGTAGTGCGCACGGTGATGCTGGGCATACGCAACCCGAAAAAGATAAGTATCGAATCGCCTGACGATGCCCAGCCGAAGTGCGTGGAGGTATGGTTTAACGAATTGCGGCTGGAGGGCTTTGAAGAATCGGGCGGCTGGGCGGCCATGGCCAGGATGGAAACCCGGCTGGCCGACTTGGGCAACCTTGTATTCTCCGCCAACATGCACACTATCGGTTTCGGGCAGATAGAGATGAAGAACGACCAACGTTTCCGCGACCACTTGTGGCAATATGATTTTGCGGCGAACTTGGAACTGAGCAAATTCTTCCCGAAAAAATGGGGCTTGCGCCTACCGTTCTACGGTGGCGTATCGCAAAGCTTTAGCACCCCGCAGTACGACCCTTACCAATTGGACGTGCCGCTGGAAGAACAACTGAAACTGTTGAGCGGTAGCGAGAAGCGCGATTATAAACGCAAATCGCAAACGCTATCCACCATCAAGGGCTACAACTTTAGCAACGTAAGGGTCATCAACCAAAACTCGGAGAAGAAACCGCGTTTCTGGGACGTGTATAACCTTAACGCCA
>CAYYZT010000068.1:0-6728 GCA_964476015.1 uncultured Chitinophaga sp. | reverse complement strand
AAATATTGCGCAGCGACCCGTTCATCGAGCGTGATTTTACCAAACGCTACCGCGCCTCCATCGGGTATAACTTCGCGCCGCAAGAAAAGAGCTTGTATCCGTTCAAAAACCTGATTAAGAGCCGCAGCAAATATTTGGCCCTTATTAAGGATATCAACTTCAACCCGGTGCCCAACAGCTTGAGCTTCAATACGGACTTCAACCGCCAGTTTGGCGAGGTGCAGCAGCGCAGGTTGGGCGATGAAGAGTTTGACGTGCCGGCCACTTTTAACAAGTACTTTACTTGGGATAGGATGTACGGCATCAAGTGGAACCCGTTCAAATCGGTAAACCTTGATTTTAGTGCCATCAACAATGCCCGTATTGACGAGCCTATTGGCCGTTTGGATACCGAAGCCAAGAAAGACACCCTGTGGGACAATATACTTTCGTTTGGCCGCACCACGCGCTACCAGCATAGCTTCAACGCCAACTACAACGTGCCTATCGAGAAAATACCGATACTGGATTGGGTGCAGGTAAGGGCGGGCTATGGAACCACCTATAGCTGGGTGGCGGCTCCGTTGGTATTGGGCACCGATGGCAATTTTGCCAACAACCCGCTGGGCAACACGCTGAATAACTCCAACAATATACGCCTTAATGGGGAGTTCAACATGAAAAACCTTTACGACAAGGTGCGTTTCCTAAAGCCGTATAACAGCAACCGCTCTAGGCAGGGCGATACCAAAGAAAAGCGTGCGACTACCTTGGCCAACAACAAAAAGCGCGAGGATAAGATTGACGACGATATAGCCAAGCAGAAAGAGGAGCTTGCCAAAACGAAGAACGACATCAAAGTGATGAAATCGGGCGACGATGCGCAGAAGAAGGAGAAGGTGGAGCAACTGAAGCAAAAGAAGAAGAGCATCAAAGAGCGCATCAAGAAGCTTAAAGCCGACAAGCAGCGTATACAAAACCCGGAAAATCCGGGCATTTCGCCGCTTATCAGGCCGCTTATAAGCATCAAGCGTATCTCGGTAAACTATACCGAGAGCCGCACTACCACGCTGCCGGGGTATATGCCCAATACGCGTTTCTTCGGGCAGGATAAGGGTTTCAACACTCCGGGCTTGAAGTTTGCCTTTGGCCAGCAACCTACTAGCAAACACTTGGATGAATACGCCAACAATGGCTGGATAAGCAACGATACGATGCTGAACTACCAGTTTATGCAAACCTTCTCCAAGAACCTCAACATTAGGGGCGTAGTGGAACCGTTCAGGGATTTCAGGGTTGACCTTACCGTAACCAAAACGGTATCGGATAACTACAGCGAGCTGTTTAAAGTAAGAACCTTGGGAGGTCCGCACGAGCACCTAAGCCCAGTGAACACTGGCAGCTACAGTATTTCGTTCGTTACCATCAAAACGTTCTTCCAACGGCCTAACGATATTGGCTTTACCAAGGCGTTTAAGGATTTTGAGGCAGGAAGGGACGAAATTTCGCAACGCTTGGCCAACGGCAACCCCAACTCCGTAGGAAACTTCGTGCCAGCCACCGATACCTTGAACGTACCGCTGGATAATTACCGTGGCGGCTATGGCCCATACTCGCAAGATGTGCTGATACCGGCCTTTATAGCCGCATACACGGGCAAGGATTTGAACGAAGTAAAACTGAATCCGTTTAAGCTGATACCACTGCCCAACTGGCGGATTACGTACAACGGTTTCAGCAAGATGAAAGGGTTTAACAAGCTGTTCGATAACTTTACCATTACCCACGCCTACAACTCTACCTTTACCATGAGCGGCTACATCAGCAACCTCAACTTCGAGGGTGATGGCTACTTCCAGCCATCGGCGGTGGATACGCTTACCAACAATTTCTACCCAAGGCAAAACATACCCGCCATTGTTATATCGGAGCAGTTTGCACCGCTTATAGGGGTGGATATAACTTGGAAGAACGGTATTACCACGAAGTTTGACTATAAGAAGTCGCGCAACCTGAGCATGAGCTTTGTAAGTTACCAGCTTTCGGAGAGCCGCACCGAGGAGTTTACCTTCGGGTTTGGGTACCGCCTAAAAGGCTTGACCCTTCCGATTAAATTCGGAGGTAAAAAGCCGAAGCTGAAAAACGACATCAACTTTAGGGTGGATGTGAGCTACCGCGACAACGTAACGCTGAACAACCGACTGGACCAAGAGATAAGCGAGCCTACGGCGGGCATGAAAACCATCCGTGTTGCCCCGTCTATCGACTACATCATCAGCCAGCGGTTGAACATCCGTATCTTCTTGGATCGTACCCGTTCCATACCGGCCACTTCGGCCTCGTTCCCCATTACCAATACCCGGGCGGGCGTAACGTTGAGGTTCACTTTGTAAAGAAGCCTACAACAAAACAGCGCGCTTTAATGCCACGCTTTTAGGAAGGTATTTGTAAACACTAATATCCCAAATGATTTGCCCTTTGGCGGGCACAAAATAAAAAAGGCACCTAGGGGCTAGGTACCTTTTTTATTGCAATTGAAAACTGTTGCCGTATTAGGCAGCGTTGTTCACAGAGTCCAAAACCTCGGCGGCGTGGGCTACGAAACTCTTGATGGTTTCTTCGCTAACGCTGTACCAAATGGTTTTGCCTTCGCGTTCGGTGTTCACGAAACCTTCGTTGCGCAAAATGGCCAGGTGCTGTGAGGCTACTGATTGCTCGATGCGCAGTTTAACATAGATTTCGGTTACGTTCATGCGGTTGCCATTGTCGTGGATAAGCATCAGGATGCTTTGACGCAATGGGTGATACAGGGCACGCACTTTAGACTTCACCCTGCTCAATGTTTCCATTTGTTCTTTATTCAAATAGTTCATGGCAGAAATTTTTTTGTTTTTAAAAATGAATATCTACTCTTCGTGTCAGCAAGCCATTAATAACTTGTTGTTTCGAATTATGTAACGCAAATTTAGACTACATGGTGTTTGCGTGCCTCCACAAATCGTTGAACGGGATAGATTAATCGTTGAACTAATCTTTACACTCGTTAAAGATTTTGATAATCTTTTGAAAACACGTTCAAAAACCTGTTGCAAATATAAAACGGATAGTTTATTTGAGCTATGTAAGGTCGGTGAATAGCCTAAAATCATCGATGAATGGATTAAAACGTCCGTTAAGCGTATAAAAAACATGTTTCGACAGATAATTTGCGTAATATACGTACCAAATTACCCGTATGCACCCTTATCGGCGAACGGTTGTTTTCAATCGGTAAAAGAAAAACGGGCAGTGAGCAAATAAAATTTGGTTATGGCCCGTTTAAAAGATAGCTTTGTAGCCATGAACAACCGTACCTATATCTATTCCGCATATTACGCCCAGCAGGCGTATAGGGGATAGGTATTGATACTATTGATATAGTAAGGCCTGCTCCCCACCGGAGCGGGCCTTTTTGTTTTATGCTGGTTGAGCTGTTAATCCGTTGATCGGTTTATCAGATACACCAGCGGGCTTAGTCACCGATAAACCGATTAACCATTTCATAATGAAACAGCAATACGAGCAGTACAGCGCCGAGAACCACGAAGTATGGTCCATCCTATTCGGCAGGCAAATGGAGAACCTGAAAGGCCGCGCCAATGCCGCCTACTTGGAGGGTATTGAACTGGCGGGATTTGAGGCGGACCGCATCCCACGGTTTAGCGAGGTGAACGAACGGCTGGCGAAACTGACCGGGTGGAGCATTTACGAGGTGCCGGGCATAGTGGCCGACGACCATTTCTTTGAGCTGCTGGCCGAGAAGAAATTCCCCGCCACAACGTGGATACGCAAAATGAGCGAACTGGAGTATTTGGAAGAGCCCGATATGTTCCACGACGTGTTTGGCCACGTACCGTTGCTGGTAAACCAGCCCTATGTGGACTTTCTGCAAGGCATCAGCCGCATAGCCCTCAAGCACATCCGCAACCCTTGGGCGGTGGAGCTGATGAGCCGCTTGTACTGGTTCACCATCGAGTTTGGATTGATTAAGGAGCATAACCGCACGGAAATTTACGGCGCGGGCATCCTATCTTCCATCGGCGAGTCGGTGTACTCGTTGGAATCCGACGTGCCACAGCGCAAGCCGTTCGACATACAAGCCATCTTCGACAGCCCGTACATCAAGGAGAAATTCCAAGTACAGTACTACATTATCGACTCTTACGAGCAACTGTACAACAGCGTGGGGGCAATAGAGGAGATGTTGGAGGCCAACTTGCAAAAGGTGGGAAAAACCGTTTAAGGTTAAGCGGTAGCCACCGCAAACTCTTCCTTTATTTTGGGATGCGCCCCTTTCTCCATTTTGGCAATTTTGGGGTGCATATAGGCAAACCATAGCGGCGGCACAAACGACAGCACAATGGCGCCCGGATAGCCGATGGGCAGTTGCGGGCTATCCTCAAAATGACGCAGCACTTGGTATTTGCGGCCGGCAAGGTAGTGGTGGTCGCTGTGGCGGGTAAGGTCGTATAGCATAATGCGGCCAAAGGTATGGTCGCTGTTCCAACTGTGCCAAGGCATGCACTTTTCGTAGCGGCCGGGGGCAATTTCTTGGCGGCGCAGGCCGTAGTGCTCAATATAGTTTACCGATTCCAGCAAGAAGTAGCCGCCCGCCGCCGCGCCCAGAAAGCACACCGCACCCACCCAGCCAAAGGCTAGGTATATGGCTGCTACCGTGGCAGCTTGGTACACTTGAAAGCGCAGCATCTCGTTGCCCCAGCCCAAAAGCGGCTTGCCCGCTTTGCGCAGCCTATCGAATTCCAGTTTCCACGCACCTATGTAGGCACCGATAATGGACCGGGGGATAAAAGCATAAATGGTTTCGCCATAGCGCGCCGAAGCCGGGTCGAGGTCGGTGGCTACGTTTTTGTGGTGGCCACGGTTGTGCTCTATAAAGAAGTGCATATACAGGCTGCTCAACAGCAGCATTTTGGCCATCAACTGTTCATACCAAGTACGGCGGTGGCCCAGCTCGTGGGCCACGTTGATGCCGAGTATACCGCAGCACATGCCTGCACTAATGGTCATGCCTACTATTTCGTAAGTAGCCAGTTCGCCACTGGTTACCCGAAAGAGGAAATAAATAATAACGCCCCATTGGATGGGCACGTTGATGTACAGCATCCAATCGAATATCCACTTGTTTTTGGCAATCTCTTCTTCCTCCTTGCTGAAATTTCTGTCGTTTCCCTTAAAGAAAAGCTCCAAAAGCGGAATGACCACGAACATGATAAAGGGCGTAAGGAACGCAATAAACCCCCCGAAATAAATGGCCCTAACGGCGGAAAGCGGGGCCAAATAGCCCAAGGCGTATTTCAAGTCGCGCCATTGGATGGAGGTAGTGTACTTGCCCATAGCTGGTTCAATTTATCCAAAAGTAGCAAATTTTTCTCTTGTAAACTATTAATCGAAAAATAGTTTACGGTATTGTGGCGTAATTTTACCCCTGGAGTAGCAATAAAGCAAGTGGGAAGAAAACCGGTAAGCAAGGAAAGGATAGACAATCCGCAACAGAAAGAGGAGTGGGTTCGGTTGTTATTGCCCACGTACATAAAGAGCGGTTTGAAAAAACTGTCGATGGACGATGTGGCCAAGCATTTGAACATCAGCAAGTCCACTTTGTACAAACGCTTCCGTAGCCGGGAGGAAATCATAGAAATGGCCCTTATCGTAAAACTGAACGATATTGGCTCGTTCAAGGAAATGCTGTTTGACGAGAGCCAACCGTACATCGATCGCTACTTCAACTCCATACATCTCTTTTTTGCGGAGATTTCGGGTATTTCCACGGAGTTTTTGCTCGACCTGAAAAAGCTGTATCCCGATATTTGGAAACGGGTGGAGTTTTTCCGCGAATATGCCGCCACCATGTTGAAGGCGTTTTACCAAAAAGGCATAGAAGGGGGTGTTTTCAACAACATCGACCCGGCTATATTGGTGCTGAACGACAAGATGTTTTTCGATGCCATTTCGGAACCGGAGTTTTTGATGCAGAACGGGCTGAGCCTGCAAAAAGCCTTCCGCGATTATTTTACCCTGCGCACTCAAGGGCTTTTTAAGCACCCCATACCCGAGCTGCACCATAAAATAGATGATTTTATAGGCGGTGTGGCGTTGGCAAAAGAATAGTATTAAGACAAAACCAAACTTAATACAGGTTTTTGCGTATTTTAATAACCCAAACTACCCGGAGAAACACTGTGCGCCATAGACTATTAATGTATGCTTGGATTGGGAGCCTAACAGCCATGCTGTTGTTGGCAAGCAATATATTTGCCCAGCCCGAGCAGCAGCGTTTTCGCCGCATAACCATTGACAATGGCCTGTCGCAAAGTACCGTAGTGGCCATTTGCCAAGATAGTTTGGGCTTTCTGTGGTTTGGCTCCAAAGACGGCCTCAATCTATACGACGGCTATAACTTCAAGGTTTTCCAGTACAACCGAAACGATACTACCTCCATTGGCGGCAACAACATCCGCTCGTTGGTGGTGGATAGGGGCGGAGACGTTTGGGTGGGTGCAGGCAACGGCACCCTGAGCCGGTACAGCCACCGAAACCAGCGCTTTACCAAAATATACTTGCCCACCCTGCCCGGCGTAACCCGCCATTTAAGCACCATCGAGTCGCTAGTGCTGGATGCCGAAGGTTTTGTATGGGCGGCCACGCTGGCCGACGGGGTTTTCCGCATCAACCCCGAAACGGCGGCCTAC
>CAYYZT010000067.1:11677-12207 GCA_964476015.1 uncultured Chitinophaga sp. | reverse complement strand
TACCAGGCACTCGATTTTTGGGCCACCTCCTTCATCATATATTCCCGCATCTGCTTGCCCATTTCCTCGTCGTAACTGCCGCCTGCCGCTTCGGCCGCTTGCCGCTGGATGATTTCCATCACGCCTGCCAACTGGTCGGGGCCCATTACCGCAATCTTGGAGTTGGGCCACGAAAACAGAAACCGTGGCTGGTAGGCCCTGCCGCTCATGGCATAGTTGCCCGCCCCATACGACGCGCCCACCATAATGGTAATTGCCGGCACCTCGCTATTGCTTACCGCATTGATGAGCTTGGCACCGTTTTTTATAATGCCGCCCTCCTCATATTTGCGGCCCACCATAAAGCCCGTAATGTTTTGTAGGAACAATAGCGGAATGTTGCTCTGGTTGCAAAGCTGGATAAACTGCGTGCCCTTGTTCGCCGATTCGGAAAACAATACCCCATTGTTACCCAAGATGCCTACTTTATATCCGTGTATTTCGGCAAAGCCCGTTACCAGCGTATTGCCGCCTTCAGCCTTAAACTCATG